>CAYYRY010000069.1:0-8139 GCA_964474245.1 uncultured Ruminococcus sp.
AGCTTCTCAAGGAGCAGCTTGATAAGGTGCTCCATACTCTTTCCCCCAGAGAAGAGATGGTGATCAAGCTGAGATTCGGATTTGACGACGGACGTCCCCGCACTCTTGAAGAGGTGGGAAGTGCTTTTAACATTACAAGAGAAAGAATTCGTCAGATAGAAGCCAAAGCCCTTAGAAAACTTCGCCATCAGAGCCGTTCAAAGCTGCTGAGAGGCTATCTCAGTGATAATTGACAATTTTCATGTATATCTTTTGAGTGATATCACAACGATGAGTAATTAATACTGCAAAATAGCGGATATCGCATAGAAAGGTAATGTATATGAACAAAGATAACGTATTGAGTTCGGAAGAGTCTCTGAATGATAATATCTATGGAGCAGCTTCCTTAGGGGGAGTGGATGATGTGGGGTTTGACGATAGCTTCGAACTCGATATCTCATCCTCTGACGGAGATGAGTTTGTTTCATCCGAGGAGTTGTCTGAGATCGAAAAGGATGCTGTGAACAAAGCGTCGGCCGAAGAGCTTGACAATATGTTTGCAAGCGAAGGTCTTGCTGTTGACGACCCTGTCAGGATGTATCTGAAGGACATAGGTAAGGTACCTCTGCTATCTGCCGAAAAGGAGGTAGAGCTTGCTGAGAGACTTATGAACGGTGACGAAAGTGCAAAAAACGAGCTGGTGGAATCAAATTTACGACTTGTTGTAAGCATAGCCAAGCGTTACGTTGGAAAGGGAATGTATTTCCTTGACCTTATCCAAGAGGGTAATCTCGGTCTGATGAAGGCAGTTGAAAAGTTTGATTATACAAAGGGTTATAAGTTTTCAACGTATGCCACATGGTGGATAAGACAGGCTATCACACGTTCAATTGCCGATCAGGCAAGAACTATCCGGATTCCCGTTCACATGGTGGAGACCATACATAAGGTTTCAAAAGCTTCCCGTCAGCTTGTGCAGGAGCTTGGACGCGATCCTACTGCCACTGAGATCGGTGAGTACGTCGGACTTGATGCTGACAGAGTAAGTGAGATCATGAAGATCGCTCAGGACCCCATTTCTCTTGAAACTCCCATAGGTGAAGAGGATGACAGCTATCTCGGTGACTTTATTCCCGACAGTGATACCATGGCACCGGCAGATGCGGCATCTTATCAATTGATGCGTGAGCAGCTTAACAACGTGTTGGCTACTTTGACACCAAGAGAAGAACTTGTCCTGAAACTCAGATTCGGTCTTACTGACGGAAGAGCAAGGACTCTTGAAGAGGTTGGACAGGAATTCAACATCACGAGAGAACGCATACGTCAGATCGAAGCAAAGGCTTTGCGTAAGCTGAAGCATCCCAGCCGTTCAAAGAGACTTAAGGATTATTTGAATTAAATTACGCCATATGTGATAACTAACAAAAATGAATTTGATTAATTGTGAATAATCACCAATGAGTGTTGCGCATATACAAATAATTTAATAAAAATGCAGTAATATAAGGTCGCTTTACTCTAAAATCCCTTGACAAAAAATGATGACAGGTGTATAATAAATAAAGATTATACTACATTATTTTCAAGGTATATAAACTTTGAGGAGGATTTCCTAAATGAGCAAGAAATTTTTTAGTATTTTATTATGTCTTATCATGCTGATAGTACCTGTGCTTACATCATGCGGTGCCGGTGACGAAGCAGAGACCGGTGACGAGGCTGATGCTGTTGTAACTGAAGATCGCGACCCCATGACTCTTTCTTTCTGGCTTCCTACAGATGAGTCTACAACACAAGAAGCAATTGAACAGGTAGAGGCTGAGATCAATATTCTTCTTGCGTCCAAGTACAATACAAACATCGAGCTTAATGCTATCCCTGCTGACAAGTATGATGCGATGGTAGAAGATAAGCTTACCGATATTGACAAGGTTAAGACTGAGGCACTTGAAGCTGCTGAATCTGAGCGTCTTCAGAAAATTGAGGATGCTGAAAACGGAATTATCCGCGAGGATAAGGACGATGATAAGGCTGAAGCGGTGACCGGTGACGAGACAAGCGAAAATACTGCTGAAACCATTCTTGACGAATACGGTCAGCCTATTACCGTTTTTCCTGCTGTGGATAATGACCAGCTTGATATCTTCCTTGTAAAGGGTTATGATAAGTTTAATGAATACCGTGAGGCTAATCTGCTCACAAATCTTGACGAAGCTATGTCAGCCGTAGGTTATAAGGTTTATTCCTACATTTATCCCTCTTTCTTTGATCTTTCCCGAGTTAACGGAAGCGTATATGCTATTCCCAATAATCATGCTTTAGGTGAATATCAGCTTCTTCTCGTTAACAAGGAACTTGTAGAACAGTATGACTACAGTCCTGATGAGCTTACAACTCTTCTTGACTGTGAAGACTTTATCGTTGATATCGCAAACCAGAAGCTTCCCGGCGTAACTCCTCTTCTCGGTCAGTGCGAAGCACCTAACATGGTGTATTTCTCCTCTAATAACAGCTGGTCTATTTTCGGTGCACAGATCACAAAGGGTGTAGATGTTTACAGTGAGTTAGCTCCCAAGATCGTGCTCGGTACCGATTTTACTAAGATCTACGGTATGATGAAGCGTCTTAACAGCAAGGGTGTTGTTGGCGACGGTGTCATCGATGAAGGAGAAAAGTTCGCTGTCGGTGTTGTTAAGGGTGATGCTTCGCTCTTTGACAAATATGCCGAAGATTACTATGTACACATCCACGGTGTTCCCGTAGCTGCTGTTGACGACGTATTTGAGTCTGTTTACTGTATCAGTAAGTACACTAAGGACAGCACACGTGCAATGGAAGTTCTTACATATCTCAACACTGATGAAACATTCAGAACTTTGCTTCAGTACGGTGTCCAGGGTGTTCACTGGCGTGAAGATGTTTCCGGTGATGAAAAGGTTATCAAGATCATTGATGACAGCTATAAGATGAACATTCTTGATACAGGTAACGTTTACCTTACATATCCCGGTGAAGGTATCGGCAAGAGCTATTGGGATTACTCCATGAAGCAGAATCTCGACTCTGCAGCAAACCCCTATGTTGGATTTGAATATATCAATGACGATAACAAAAAGATATTCATGCAGCTTGCTAATTTCTCAGCAACCTGCCTTAAGGATCTTGAAAATGCTTCCCCTGAAGAATTTGATGCTTTAGTTTCCAAGACCATTAACTCCTTTATGCAGAACAATACCTTTAAGCTGTTCTTCATCAACGAGACTCCCGAAGGCGATGTTAAGGAAACATTTACAAACATCTATACTCTCTATCACAAGACAAAGAGATAAAATCGAATCTGATGTTGGCTTCTTCTAAATAGGACATAAAGCCTGCCGTGAAAATGGCAGGCTTTTTATGTTGCCCTGAAAATATTTTCAATGAGGGAATATCAATGTAAATGACTCTGCTGACATTAGCTTTGAGATATGATATGTTCTCTTTGTCAATTTAGGAATTCGGTTCATATTATGATAGAGATGATCTGCAAATCAACATAAGAAGCAGAGTTTTGTTCATTAATCATTTTTATTGCCACGCAAAAGGCAGAGGGAGATTTTATGCAGTTTACAGAAACATACGAAAGACTTCAGCATCAAAGCTACGGTGAATTTTTTGTTGGGATGAATTCGGCAAAAGGGTTTATCGGGACTTACGACTCTGTCATAAACGAAGAAATCTTGAAAAGAGTGTACATAATTAAAGGTGCTGCAGGTACCGGAAAGAGTACGTTTATGAGACGTCTCTCTGAAGCTGCAAAGGAAAGGGGCATCCCTGTCGTAAGATACTCCTGTAGCTCCGACCCGGCTTCCCTTGACTGTATCGTACTTGATTCCAAAGTCGCAATACTTGACGGCACGTCCCCTCACGTTTATGAGATGGTATATCCTGGTGCTGTGTCAGAGATCATTGACTTGACGAAATTCTGGGATAATAAATACCTGAGCGATCGATGTGATGATATAATAACGCTCAGCAGATGTAAGAGTGAATGCTTTTGTGAGGCTTACGGAAAATTATCATCATTAAAACTGTTGTTTGAAGAGAGATACAGACAAATAGAGAAGGTTATGCTTAAGGATAAGCTGAACCGATTTATTGAACGGTTAATAAAGACTTTCGGTGTTGGTGCGGAAGGCACAGGCCGACTTAAAATCACACGTTGTATCAGTACCAAAGGCAGGCTTGAGCTCGATACTTTAAAAGCTGCGGCGGAACAGATTATTTGTATTAACGACGTTTACGGGAGCGCATATATATTTATGAAGTATTTGTCTGAAGCCCTCACTCAAAAACATATAGACTACATTTATTCTCCCGATCCTCTGGGGTGTGATATTATCAGTGACATATTTATCGGATCTGAAAAGCTGCTGGTCACTATTGATGATTTTGAAAGTAAGAGCAGGGTGATCAATATGAGCAGATTTACCGACAACGGGATTTTATGTGACCTAAGAGGTCATCTGAAGCTTTCAAAAAAATGCAGTGAGCTTTTAGACGAGGAGGTGCTCCTCAGTCTAAAGGAAGCAGGGCGAATACATTCTGAGCTTGAATCCATATACGGCGGTGCCATGGACTTTACTGCATTAAATAATTACTGTGATTTTACTACAGAAAGAATTCTGGCTGAATGCTATTAAAAAAATATAAAATATGTTCACACATTAGTCCTAAAAATTTAAGTTTGCGGTATCAACTGTTTAATAAAATTGAGTTATAATATACTCATACAAGACACAGATACTGCAAAGGAGAGACACCAATGAAGCGTTTTAAAGCTTGGCTGACCCGCTTTTTTTCCGGCAGATACGGAATGGACCAATACGGCTGCTTCCTTCTTATTACCTATGCCGTTATATGTATTTTTAATGCGATATTCAGATTTATCATCGGTCAGATTCTTGCTACTATTTTAGTACTATATCTTACGTGGCGTATCATGTCTCGCAATTTCTACAAGAGAAGCGCTGAGAATAGGAAGTACCTGAGCACTCAGTTTGCAATCAAGACTAATGTAAAGCTGTTTTTTGACAGAATCAAGTATGTAAGAAGTGCTCGATTCCGCAAATGTAAGCACTGTAAAGCAATTATAAAGCTCCCCAATAAAAGAGGAAAGCATACTGTACGCTGTCCAAAGTGTAACAAGCTGTTTGACGTGAATTTGCTGTAACATTTCATGTTGTGGTGTGTTGGATCAAAGCTTGGATGTAAACAATTTTATCCCCTCATCACAATCGGATTTTGATAACCGTTTTGTGCTGAGGGGATAAAATATACCGTTTATTTATGCGTTAAGAGCGTTAGCAAGGTTATTTGGCGTCAAACCAAGTGTTACCGCATCCTGCTTCCGCGATCAGGGGCACAAGGAGCTTTGCGGCGTTTTCCATCTCCCTTGTCAGTATTGCCATAGCTTCATCCTTGCATGATACGTGAGACTCTACTATGAGCTCGTCATGTACCTGCATAATGAGCTTTGCATCGATCCCCGCATCCTCAAGTGCACGTACGGTATTGATCATTGCGATCTTGATAATATCAGCGGCAGCTCCCTGTATAGGACTGTTCATAGCCACACGTTTGCCAAAAGCGGCAACGTTTTTGTTTGACGATTTGATCTCGGGAATCTTTCTTCGTCTGCCGAACATGGTGGTCGTGTATCCTGATTTTTCAGCATCGGCAACGGTCTTTTTCAGGTATTCGTCAACCTTGGGATAAGTCTCGAAGTAGCTGTTTATATATTCTTCTGCCTGTTTTTTAGACGTGCCTATGTCCTGGGCAAGTGAGAATGAACCGATTCCGTAGATGATACCGAAGTTTACAGCCTTTGCTCTGAGACGCAGGTCCTTCGTTACGTTTTCGGGAGATACACGGAATACCTGTGAGGCTGTCATAGTGTGAACGTCAATGCCCGAATTGAATGCTGATATCATATTGCTGTCACCTGAAAGGTGTGCAAGGAGGCGAAGCTCTATCTGAGAGTAGTCAGCATCTATGAGAACGTGCTCGTCGTCGGTGGCTGTGAAGAACTTGCGGATCTCACGTCCAAGCTCTCCTCTGACGGGTATGTTCTGAAGGTTGGGATCATTCGATGAAAGCCTTCCCGTTGCGGTTCCGCATTGATTGAGGCTTGTGTGTATCCTGTCAGCCTCGTCAGCCATATCTGCAAGTGCATCTCCGTAAGTACCGCGGAGCTTTGACACCTGACGGTATGCGAGGATCTCGGATATTATGGGATGGTGAAATCTTAGCTTCTGCAAGGTATCTGCATCCGTTGAGTATCCTGTCTTCGTTTTTCTTCCGCTGGGGAGCGAAAGCTCTTCGAAGAGCACACATCCAAGCTGTTTTGGGGAGTTTATGTTGAAGTCGTGACCTGCGAGGAAATATATTTTTTCCGAAAGATCGTTTTCCATTTTCAAAAGATATGATGCATAAGCCTTGATTCCTGATCTGTCTACCTTAAAACCGATATCCTCGATCTCTGCAAGTACCTTGGCAAGAGGCAATTCTATATCATATAAAAGTTTGTCAGATGATATTTGGCGAAGCTCAGCTTCAAGCTTTACTGAGCATTTCCAAATGACCTCAGCGTATGTTGCCTCATTGTCGGGCAGAGAATATCCGCATGATTCTGCGGTATACAAAAGAGTGTATACTCCTTTACCGGGGTCAAGAAGATATTTGGCAAGCATCGTGTCAAATACGCAGTTCAGCTTGATCCCCATGGGAAGTAAGTGCCTGTAGAGCTTTTTTGAGTCGTGACATATGATCTTCTTTGAGAAAACGTTTCTTATGGCATCTGCGTCGGGACTTTCGCAAACAATATTCTTTTCACCGTCGAATATGGAAACAGCTCCGTCTGTCAGATGTATTGCAAGCTTATCATTGAGTTCTGCTGCCGCAAGCTCACAGGACGAGAGCTTCACAGTTTCAAATGCTTCCTCAGCCTCGTCAGAGTCTCCTTCAGCGGAGGCAATGTCGTCAGATGAAAGCTTGAACTTCAGTATGAGATTGCTGAATTCCAGCTGACGGAAGAGGGTATAAAGCTCACCGCGGTCGAGTCCCGCATTTGCGTAAGCATCGGTGTCTGCTCCAACGGGCGCCTCGGTACATATACGGGCAAGATCCCTTGAAAGATATGCGGAGTCCTTGCCGGCATCAAGCTTTTTTCTTACTGAAGGAGTTGATCCGAAGTAACCGTTTTCAGCATCGGCGTACAGCTCATCAAGTCCTCCTGCTGTGGATATGAGCTTAAGTGCGGTTTTTTCACCGATTCCAGCAACCCCCGGGATGCAGTCGGAGGTATCGCCCATCAGCGCTTTAACGTCCACAAAACGGTCGGGTGTTAATCCGTAGACATCAGAAAAGTGTGCTTTGTCAAAAAGCTCGTCCTCTTTATTACGCATGAGGATGACATTTGTCCTGTCGGTAATAAGCTGAAGAGAATCTCTGTCTCCTGTGAGAATATATGACATGATACATTCTCTTTCATCGGCGTTACGGCATACCGTACCAATAATATCGTCAGCTTCAAATCCCGGAGTTTCAAGTACGGCGAAGCCTAAAGCTGCCGCAATCTTTTTTGCGAAGGGCATTTGTACCGCCAGCTCATCGGGCATTCCTTTGCGGTTGCTTTTGTATTCGCAGTACTGCTTATGTCTGAAGGTGGGATGATGCATATCGAATGCACATACGGTATAGTCGGGCCTCAAGGCGTCAAGATGCCTCTTAATAATATTGACGAAGCCGAAGAGCGCATTGGTGGGCATTCCGTCTGAAGTGGACAGACCGCGTACACCGTAAAAGGCTCTGTTTATTATGCTGTTTCCGTCAAGGACGAGCAATTTTTTCACTTGTTAAATCCTCGCTTTGCGAATATTTGTGTTTGAATTCTGGTTTCTAATATATTATATCATATACATGAAGTATTTTCAAAGAAAAAACAATAAATAATCAAGTGTGATGCTTTTAAGGACTGAAACTGTATTGTGTAAGACGTTTACTATAGAGCAGTTTGTTTATCAGGCTTGAAATTAGTACAACCGTAGGCAGAAAGGAGAGTAGCGTGAAAGAAACATTTCCCCCGTCCGAATAAAGGTATAGCTAAAAAGCCCT
>CAYYRY010000070.1:0-8134 GCA_964474245.1 uncultured Ruminococcus sp.
TTTCATTCCTATTTGTGCTGACGCTTTAGCGGCAGAATGGAGATTAATATGAAAATGACTGTCAGATTATTCAGTATTTACTTCTGACAGCGAGGTCTGTGCTTACGGCGAGGGTGTCGTAGTTACCCTTGAAGGGGAAAAGTATTATCTGAGACTTGACGGTAACGTGGTAGACTCGGGAGAACTGTTCTATTCCGATGGAGGATATTATTACATAGCTGATGCTTACGAGGATGGCACAGCTTTGTACAATTCTAAAGGAGAGTTGTTCCTTGAGGATATATCCGGCGTTTTGGTTGACGAGGCAAACGGAAGTATTGTAGCTAAGTCTTTGAATGACGGGAAGTACCGCAGTTATGATGCTGAGGGTAATGAAATTGCGGTATACGAGGATGCCGAAGTTTGGGCGGCGCGTTCCGACGTTGTGGTCGTAAGTGACAACGGTTACGAGAACGCTACCTTAGTACAGGGTACAAGAGTGCTGTCCGATACCCACGACGTTTTATACGATATGGAAAATATCGGTATATGCGACATATATATGATGGCTGACTATGATGACGACGGAAACATGATTTACACAACTTACGTTTTAGCTCCTGCGGCATACCTGTTTTACGATTCATACCCCGAACATTGGTCGTACCCGTATATACACGCAGTTTATGAAATTGGAATTATGAAGGGTATCGGCGGTAATATGTTCGGTACTGTAAATAAATCCTCAAGAGCACAGCTTGTCACCATAATATGGAGACTTGCGGGTGAGCCTGAGTCTGATTCTGATGAAATGAATTTCACTGACGTTCCCGAGTCCAAGTGGTACACAGAGGCTGTGAAGTGGGCGGCAGACGAAGGAATCGTCAACGGTGTGGGCGGTGAGCTGTTTGCCCCTGACAGGACCATAACCCGCGGCGAGGTTGCGGCTATTTTCTACAGATTTGCGGAGTATATGGATCTTGATACAACGGCGAGAGCCGATGTTTCGGAATTTGCCGATACAGATGAGCTTACCGATTGGAATCGCGATGCTTTTGCATGGTGCGTGGCTATGGGTATAATAAACGGAAAGGAAATATCGCCTGAGAAGCCGTGTAAACTTGCTCCGGATGACGTTATTACCAGGGCGGAGCTTGCGGCGATCATTTGCAGATTTGAAGTGGAGTAAACATAAAATAAAAACAAATTCGGCACGGTCGTGTATGCGACCGTGCCGGGTTTGTTTTCGGGGGGATTCATAGCTTCATGAACTTTTCAAATTCCCCATAGGCGTAGCCCACCCGCGAGGCGTCGTGGGCGTCAGAGCCGTAGGTGTAGCGGAGGTTGTAGTCCTCGGCTATCTTCAGTATATCCCATGCGGGGTATGCGCCCGCTTCGCCGAAGCCTTTGAAGTACGGCGCCGCGTTGAACTCAAGGGCGATACCCTGCTTCTCCATGGTGCGGAATATGTGCCTGAGCAGGCTTTCGTGGGTGGTGTGGGTGTAGCTGTCCTTTATGAGAGGGAATCTCTCGGGGGTGGCAAATATCCAGCGGTACACGTCAAGATGGGTGAGCACGTGGAAAAGTCCCGATTCGGCAGCTCTCAGATAGTTTTCAAAGACGAGCAGGGAAAAGTCCGTGTAAGTGAGGTAGGCAAAGGGAATGCCGAAGCCTTTGATGTCAAGGTGTGATGAACCGAGGATAACGTCGAACTTTCCTGCGGCGAGGACTTCCTTTATCTCATCCGTACAGCTCGGATGAAAGTCGATCTCGATGCCCGTGACCACGTTTATGCTGTCACTGTACTTTTCAGCAAGTGTTGAAACTGCCTCGCAGTATTCGCCAACCTTGCCGAATGGTATCCTGTCGTGCTCGTCTCCCGTGACGGAAAATGGCATATGGTCAGTAAACACGATCTCATCAAAGCCAAGCTCGATGGCGCGGATGATAAATTCGTCCCCCTGATGGGGCTTCTTCAAAAGGTTAGGGTGGGTGTGACCGTCACGTTTTATCATTCGTCCGCACCCACTTTCCTGCTTCTCACCGCGGTGAGTATCTTTTTATAAACGCAGAACATTATGAATACCGCAAGCTCGACGGTCACCACAGCTGCGCCCGTTTGGAGAGACAGCATACATGCCGCCGTAAAGCCGACGATGAAGCACACGACCGAGGTGACAGCGGAGCATATCACGACTCCCTTGAAGCTTTTGCACACCTGGCATCCTGCCATGGCGGGGAATACTATAAGGGCAGATATCATGATGGCACCCATGAGCTTCATGCCGATAACTATTGTCACGGCAGTAAGCACGGCAAGGGTCATTCTCAGGGCTGAGGCGTTACTTCCGACGGCAGAAGCAAACTGAGAGTCAAATGTCACCGTGAATATCTGTCTGTAGTATAAAACGAACCACAGGACGACCACCACAGCCAAAGCGATGCTCAGAAGCATATCCTTGTTCGTTACGGTGATGACTGAGGATGAACCGAACAGACTTGAACATATGTCGGAGGTACTCGTGCCCGCTATACCGAAGATTATGGTTCCGAGGGCAACGGAGCCTGTGGATACTATGGCGCAGGCGGCGTCTCCGCTTATTTTGGGGCTTTCGTCAAGCTTAAGAATGACTATTGCCGCAAGTATTACGATGGGAATAGCCGCTTCAAGGGCAAAAGTTGAGCTGACGCCCGCAACGGCACCGATGGCGAGGGCGAAATATCCCACGTGGGACAGACCGTCTCCGATCATGGAATACTTTTTCATGACAAGGCAGACTCCGAGAAGGGAAGAGCACACGGAAACGAGGACTCCCACCACGGTTGCTCTCAGGATAACGGAAATGAGGAACTCGGAGGATATGATCTCAGACAGACTCATGACTTCTCCTCCTCTCTGCCGTCGTGGGGACAGCCGCAGTTACATTCGTGGCTGACTCCGCCGAGGTTTTTGCCGTGGACAGCCTTTAATCTTTCGCCGTATTCGTCAGCGGCACAGCAGAATGCGCCGTCACAGCACAGATGGAGTACTCTGTCGGCTAAGGTGACGCTGGTCTCAAGGTCGTGGCTGACCATTACTACGGTCATGCCGAGGTCTTGCTTCAGGGAGTTGACGATTCCGTACATATGGGCGCAGGACTCGGGGTCAAGGCCGTTGGTGGGCTCGTCCAGAATGAGCAGATCGTCCGCGGCGCAAAGGGCGCGAGACAGGAGGACTCTTTGCTGTTGTCCTCCCGACAGCTCGTTGAAGCATTTGTTTTTCAGCTTTTCAATGCCTGTGAGGTGCATGGCGCGGTGCATTCTGGCACCTGCGTCCTTCGGCGGGAACATACCGAATTTCAGGCTCCCTGTGAAGCCTTGTGATACGACCTCCTTCACCGTTGCGGGGAAGTCTCTGCCTATTCCCGACTGCTGAGGGAGATATCCGATCTTGCGCCTGCCGTTTACCTTTATCGTACCTGATACGGGTTTTATAAGTCCCGTCATTGCTTTGATGAGAGTGGATTTTCCGCTGCCGTTTTCGCCGGACACGAGAAGTATCACACCCTCCGGGAGGCTGAACGACAGATTCTTTATTACTACGGCACCGTCGTAAGCTAAGGTTAGGTTTTTACATTCAATAATATTATTCATTTTAGTTTCCATTCTGATATAAAAATGGGGACTTTCAGTTAAGTGCTTCCGTCAGGACTTTGAGGTTTTCTTCCATTATATCGAGATACGTTACCCCGCGCTCAAAGTCGTCTTTGGATACGTTGTGGCAGGAGTGGAGCGTGCGCACCGAGGCTCCCGTTTCTTCGGATATGACCCGCGCGGCGTCACCGTTTGAAAACTCTGCGGTGAAGATAACGGGTGTGCCTGATGACTTCACTGCTTCCGATATGCCGTAGATGGTAGCGAGGGCAGGCTCGGAGTCGGATGAACAGCCGGAGAAAGCCGCCATGTAACGGAGACTCAGATGCTCGGTCAGATATCTGAAGGGGAAGCGGTCTGCGAAAATTACGGTGTCCCGTCGGGCGTTTTCTACGGTTTCGGTGAAGCGACGGTCAAGCTCACGGAGCTCCTTGACGTAGGTTTCTGCGTTTGATGCGAAAATATCGGCGTTTTCGGGGGAGAGACTGCACAGCACGTCTCCTATGGCCTTACATATAAGGGCGGCGTTTTCCGGTGACGTCCACACGTGCTCGTCGTATGCACTGTGATCGTAATCGTGATCGTGGGAGTCATGGTCGTGTACGTGTTTTTCGTGATGGTGGTCAGATTCAAAAATACCGTCAGTGCTTTCGGGATAAAGTGGAACGATATCCGTAAGATTCAGAAGTACAGCATCGGTTTGGGCGACGGATACGGCTTTTTCGATCCATTCGTCAGTTTCTCCGCCGACCGCAATTATAAGATCCGCCTGCTCTATCAAAGAAAGATCCGCAAGGGAGGCTTCAAAATCGTGACTTTCGCTTCCCGGGGGGAGGAGCATCGTAATGGATACGCTGTTCTCACATCCGTCGATTATGCGGCGGGCAAAGTCGTACTGGGGGAAGATGGTCGTTACGATCTTCAGTTTTTCATCGGTGTGGTTTTCACTTGTACATGATACAAGCAGTATGGAGGATAGACAGAAGACAACAGATAAGGCTAAAGTAAATAATCGTCTCACAGTACCTCCTCGGCACAGCCCTTGCAGTAACCGTACAGAATAGTGCTTGATGCGTCTAACTTAAAGCTGTACTCAGCGCTGAGATGAGCTGATATCTTGTTCAGAACACCTGTCTCGTCCTTCACCATTTCACCGCAACGTTTGCATACGATATGTATGTGATTTTCGCCCGAATGATTGCAGGCAAGCTTGTAGACCGAGCCGGAAATACCGTGTAAGCGGCATATTCTTCCATCCCGTTCAAGAAAGGAGATTGCGCGGTACACCGTGGCTTGACCGATGCCATGGCAAGATTCAACGACTTCCTTGACGCAAAAACATTTGTCAGGTTCGGTGAGGAATACGCCTAACACCTGTTCGCGTGGTTTTGAATTGTAGGTCTTCATTGCTTATTCTCCCAAAATCTCGCGTACTGCAGAGAATACGGCGGCATGTATGTCCTCGCGGCTCTTAAGCTTACCGTCGGAGTCGGTACAGCTTATGCGTTTCCATGAGAGTCTGTCGCAGACGTACTGTGCACTGTCGTAGACAGCTTTCATAAAAACTGTATCCACCTCGTGGATGTCGTGCTCGATTCCCTCGTTGGATTCTCTTGCGCTGCGAAGGGAGGTCGCTGTTTCAAAGGGGGCATCAAGGAATATAACAAGATCGGGCTCCGGGACTGCGAGCTTGTTATACTCAAAATCGGTGACGTAATCGATGAACGTATCCTTTTCGTTTTTGTCGGTTATTAGTGCAGACTGGTATATAAGGCTTGAGGTGGTGTATCTGTCAAGAAGAATCAGACTGCCGTCCTCGCTCTTTGTTTTGAGTATACTTTGCCAGGTAACTGCACGGTCGATGGCGTAAAGAGAATTGACGAAATAGGGGGATAAGCTGTCGGGCGTACCGAGATCACCTTTCAGATATGCTTCTACCGGGGCACCGTGATAGGTACCGTAGGAGGGGAAGTGGTGGCTTGCGACACCGATGCCCATGGAGGAGAGCTTTTCTTTGAGGAGTGCGAACTGGGTGGATTTGCCGATGCCATCACAGGCGCCTTCAATAACGATGAGTTTTTTTGTATTCATTATATTAATCTCCATTCTGACGTTAAAACGGTGGAATAAATAGTCATTGAAACAGAATTGCTTTATCTGAAGCTGTCTGAATTTTCACGCTATGCTCCTTTTTATAGCCATAAAATGAAAATGATTATCATTATCATTTTTCCTTGATATTGTAACATAAACAGAATAATTTTGCAACAAATAATAAATAAAATTTCAAAAAACTGTTGACAAAAGCCTTTGTTTGTGTTATTATATACACACTTTAGCGAATTAAAACGACAGAGTGGTGAAATGATTCGCTTTAACACAAAAAAGCCCGAAGGCTAAAGGAGAATTATCATGAAGAAAATCTTATCCATCATTATTGCTGCAGTAATGCTTATGTCCTGCTGCGTGCTGTTTTCATCCTGCGGTGAAGACGAGGAGTTCGTTATCGGTATTACATACTACGAACCCATGAACTATCTTGACGAAGAGGGTAACCTCACAGGCTTTGAAACTGAGTTTGCAAAAGCAGTTTGCGAGAAGCTCGGTTACACCCCCAAGTTCCAGAAGATCGACTGGAAGGCAAAGGAAACTGAGCTTAACTCCGGTACTATCGACTGTATCTGGAACGGTATGACCATCAATGACGAGAGAAAAGCTGCTATGGGTATTTCCGATCCTTACATGGAAAACAAGCAGGTAATCGTTGTTAAGTCTGAGAATGCTGAAAAGTATTCCGAGGCTGCAAATCTTGCAGGTGCTGTAGTTGTTGCAGAGGCAGGAAGTGCCGGTGAGACCGTTGCTACCGAAGACTCCATCTTTACTGACAGCGAATTCAAGAAGGTTGCAAGCCAGGCTACCACACTTCTTGAGGTTAAGAGTGGTACTGCGGACTGTGCAGTTCTCGACTACGTAGCATCCATCGGTATGATCGGTGAGGGCACTGACTATGCTGACCTTGTAGTTCTTGATGCATACGAGTTTGCTAAGGAAGAGTACGGTATAGCATTCCGCAAGGACGATACACAGCTCCGCGCTGATTTCCAGAAGGCTATCGACGAGCTTATGGCTGACGGTACTATCATGAAGATCGCTGAGAAGTACAAGCTTCAGGATCTTCTTATCACAAAATAATTCAGGTGTGATATGCGGGGTCACCGTATCGGTGGCCCCGTTTTAATCTGTTAAAGATGTGAATTTTATTAGCTGATTATTCTGAAAGGTTTACTAAATGTCATTTCAAAGTGTAACTTTAGAACTGCTGGAAGCATTTGGTCAGAACTTGCTTTTGTTTGGTCTGACTTTGCTCGGAGCCTTGCCCCTTGGTCTGATCATAGCATTCGGCTCGATGTCCCGCTATAAGATCATCAGACTTCCCGTCCGTACCCTCGTATGGATAATTCGCGGTACTCCCCTGATGCTTCTGCTGTTTATCGTATTCTACGGTCCCGGACTCATAGGTGTTCCGCCCATGAGGTCAAGACTTACTGCGGCTGTAATAGCGTTTATTATAAACTATGCGGCATACTTCTCGGAAATATACCGCGGAGGTATCGAGAGTATTGCTAAAGGTCAGTATGAAGCTGGACAGGTGCTTGGCATGACGAAAACGCAGATCTTTTTCAAGGTTGTGCTTTTCCAGGTCATCAAGCGCATTCTGCCTCCCATGGGAAATGAGATCATTACCCTGATCAAAGATACTGCGCTTGCCCGCGTTATCGGTTACGCCGATATTATTATGAGAGCAGAGGATTACTCTCTCACCGGCTTCATATGGCCTCTCTTCTATACGGCAGTATTCTTCCTGGTATTCGTGGGAATTCTCACTGTGGTCTTCTCGCATCTTGAGAAGAAGATGAACTACTATAACGGATGAGGTGAGAAGATATGAGTTTTCTTGAAGTCAGAAATATAAAAAAGAGCTTTGGGGATTTTGAAGTACTCAAGGGTATAGATTTCAGCCTTGACCGCGGAGAGGTCGTTGCAATTATCGGTTCATCGGGAAGCGGAAAGACAACCTTGCTCCGTTCACTAAACTTTCTGGAACGTCCCGATGTGGGAAGCATCACCCTTGACGGGAAAAAGATATTTGATGCTTTTGAGCCTGAGCTTAGCGACGCTGAGGTCAGACGTCGCCGTCTCCACTTCGGGCTTGTATTCCAGTCCTTTAATCTGTTTCCGCAGTATACGGTGTTCAAAAACGTGACTCTTGCATGCGAGCTTCTTGCCGAAGAAGCTATCAAGAAGGAGTCGGATAACTTTGCAGTACGCCGCAGAAGGCTTGCTGAGGAAAAAACAAAAATTGCGGCACGTGCAAAAGAGCTTCTTCACACGGTAGGGCTTGATGAGAAAATGGATGCGTATCCTTGTATGCTGTCAGGCGGACAGCAGCAGAGGGTTGCAATTGCCCGTGCGCTTGCCCTTGAACCGGATATCCTTTGCTTTGACGAGCCTACCAGTGCCC
>CAYYRY010000071.1:0-7950 GCA_964474245.1 uncultured Ruminococcus sp.
ATCAAGGACGGTACTCCTCTTGAGGGCGGCTATGTCGAGTGTACATTCAAGAATGACGAAAAGGGCGACCCGCTGGTAACCGGTGAGGGACTCGTTGCGCTTAAGGTTATGACCGCTGAGATGTTTGAGAGCCTCAAGGATCAGACTCTCCGCATCACAAAGATCGTTGCTGACGACCTCAAGACCCGCGGACTTGACCTGTGGGATATCAAGTTTGAGTTTGGTTATAACAACGGCGAGGTCGTGCTGATCGACGAGATCGCATCCGGTAACATGAGAGTTTACAAGGACGGCAAGATAGTAGATCCCATCGAACTTACCAAGATCATCAACGGTTAATAGTAAAAGCATGAAGATCCTCCGGCTGAGCAATGCTCAATCGGAGGATCTTTACTTTATTATTTGTTTTCGTATATATCCGCAATTATGAACTTCGCAATGGTATCAGCGGCGTTTTTCGGCATTTCTTTCAATTGTGCTTCGATAACTTTCTTTTTAGCTTCGCTGTTTTCTGCAAGGTTGACGGCGATTTCAGCAGTGGTTTTATTGCTCCACGCAGGAACAGCCATACCCTTGGCAGCGAAGAATCGGGCATTTTTCGTTTCACAGCCGGGAATAGGCTTCGTGTGGACGAGAGGTATACCTTTGACAGCGGCCTCGGTGGTGCTGAGTCCTCCGGGCTTTGTAAGGATCACGTCGCAGGCATCCATGTACAGCGGAACCTCCGTTGTGAACGGAATGGCAACGACTCTCTTGTCATCCTTGAAATCATTGCTTATACGTTCCTTCAAAGCATCGCTCTTGCCGACCATGACCATGATATGTATATTGGCACGTGTGGAGTGCTCGATGATCCCGGACACAATACCTGATATATTACCGAATCCCATGCTTCCCGTCATCACAAGATAGACAAGCGCATCCTCAGGGATGCCCAGCGTGCGTCTGGCTTCATCCTTGGGTACCTTCTTGTTATACTTCGGGGAGATCGGGATGCCCAACGGAACAAGCTTCTCAATGGGAATTCCCTTTTCAATAAATTCGTCAGCCAGATCATCGTGGGGGATGAAAAAGTAATCGGGGGAAGTTTCTTCCCACAGAGGAGTTGAGGTGTAATCGGTGGCAACACAGTATGTACGCAGGCGCAGTCTTCTTTTCAGACGGCGGCTGTTTTTGATTCTCGTTAAGATCTGTGCGCCGAAAACGTGTGACATAACTACGCCGTCAAAGCCTTCCCTTTCAATGTATCTGCCGAGCCTTCCTGCGGATAAAGCATTGAAGTAATACACAGGGGAATGAAAATGAGGTGATCCGATAAGGTCGCCTGCTTTATATACACCACCGAAAACAATGGGGGCTTTTGATACCAGGCCGATGTACGAGCTGCTGACGATCTTTGAGGTTGAACGGATGTGGGCGAAAGAAAGCGCATCCTTCATTACACATTCGACACCACGGGATTCAAGCGCTTCCTTGACGGCATTTGCTGCAGAATTATGACCCTGTCCGGCATTACATGACAGTAAAAGAATTTTCATAAGTAAATATCTCCGTAATTAGCAGGCTGTTGAGGTGATCACTTTTATATATTTTACCATCCTTTCAAATAATTTGCAATATATGTTTTTATATTTCAAAAAATATTCCATCTGATAACAAAAAATCTTTTTTAGTAGTAGAAAAATCTTAAAAATCGAAAAAATATTGTTTATAGTTCCCTATTCTGCTTGAAGTCGGGGGCTATTTGTGGTATACTTATTATTGATAGTGAAATAATGCCCGATTCAGGTGAAAATGTTTTTTACGGGCTGGAAAGGCTGAGTCTGTAATGATCAACAAACCGTATGTTATCGCTTTTGCCAACCAAAAAGGCGGAGTCGGTAAAACCACATCTGCAATTAATATTGCATCTTTGGTTGCAGAGCTGGGATACCGTGTGCTTATGCTTGACTGTGACCCTCAGGGAAATACCACAAGCGGACTCGGTATAAATAAAAAGAAGACGAAATGTACCATGTATGATGTACTGATCGACGGTGCTGACCCGTCGGATGCTGTAGTACAAACTAAGTTTAAAAATTTATCCGTAGTTCCATCTACCATTAATTTGGCAGGGGCGGAATTCGACCTGATGGGAGAAGAACGCCGTGAAAGACGCATCAGCGATTTTATCGCGAAGCTTGGCGAAGAATACGACTACGTTATGATGGATTGTCCTCCGTCTCTCGGAATGCTTACCGTAAATGCGCTCACTGCATCTCATGGGGTTATCATCCCCATGCAGTGCGAATATTTTGCTTTGGAAGGGCTTTCACAGCTTATGATATCGGTCAAAAAGGTCAAGGAAAGATATAACCCGTCTCTTTCCGTTCTCGGTATCCTTGTTACCATGCATAACGGAAGATTAAATCTCTCGTCGCAGGTTCTTTCCGAAATCAAAAAATACTATAGTGATAAACTGTTCAGAACGACGATCCCGCGCAACGTTACTCTTTCGGAGGCACCGGGATTCGGAGAACCCATCAACTACCATGATAAGTGCTCAAAGGGCTGTAAAGCTTATAAAGAAGTTGCCCAAGAACTGATAAAACGGACCATAGGCTGACGTTAGACAATTGATATTTTACATATGAAAGGACTGGTTTATTGATATGGCAAAAAATAAAGGACTTGGAAGAGGTCTTGAAGCAATATTTGATGATAATTCCGTAGATACAGAAAAAAGCGGTCACGCAATGATACGCATATCTCTCATAGAGCCGAAGAAGGATCAGCCGCGCCGCAATTTTGACAGAGAAGCTTTGGCAAGCCTTGCGGATTCCATTGCGGCAAACGGAGTGCTTCAGCCCATAATAGTACGTGAGAGTATAGGAGGTATGTACAGTATAATTGCAGGTGAGAGACGCTGGAGAGCATCAAAGCTTGCGGGACTTACCGAGATTCCCGCCATCGTTATGGATGCCGATGAGTTTCTTGCGGCAAAGATCGCTATGATCGAAAACCTCCAGAGAGAGAATCTCAACCCCTATGAAGAAGCTAAAGGATACCGTGATCTTATGGATAACTATTCTCTGACACAGGAGGAGATATCCACCCAGATCGGAAAGTCAAGAAGTGCTATAGCCAATTCTCTCCGCCTTCTGGACCTTCCCGACGAGGTAATGAGCCTTATCGTAGACGGAATCCTCACAGCAGGTCACGGAAGAGCACTTCTCGGACTCAGAGACAAGTCACAGATCATACCCCTCGCAAACCGTGCTGCGGCGAGAAACCTTTCCGTGCGAGAGGTGGAATCTGCTGTTAAGAGCGCAAATAAAAAGCCCGTTGAGCCGGATGAGATACCCTCTGCGCCCAAGGTGAATTATCTTGCAGACCTTGAGGAGAAGGTGACTACCACCCTCGGAAGAAGATGTAAGATATTCAATACAGCGAAAAAGAAGACGATCCAGCTTGAATTCACCGATGATGACGATCTGCAGGCACTCCTCACATCACTTTGCGGCAGAGCACCCATTGATGACTGAGTGGCGGTTAAAAAAAGTCAAAACGGCAATAATATAATCAAACCTGATTTACAGAGGAATTATCCAAGATGAATATAAAAATATTATCATCCCTGCTCGCAGTTATTATCGCATTGGGAAGCCTTGTTTCCTGTGGTATGTTGAGAGATGATGAAACAGCTCCCTCAACAGGGGGTGCGGGACGGGACACCACCGTTAATACCGCTGAAAAGATCCCCACCGTAGGAAGTACCGAGGGTGGAGCATCATCAGAGCCTGAAGAAAGCAATGAAGAATCTTCCACCGTAGGAAATACAGAGGACGAGCCTCAGACAAATGACGGCACCATAAACCTGAACGGGTATAACGTGCCAAGTGATCTCAGCTTCCTGAACAGCATACAAAAGGGACATTTTTCCGATAAGGCTGCAGATGATCCTAACGGCTGCTGGTATCCCGGAAAGACAACCAGAGACCTTACGACCGGCGAGGTGACCTACGTCTGGGACAGAAGTGCCGACACCCTTGCGCTCGTTGACAAGTATAACGCCATCTATCGCGGAAACGATACGGAAAAGTACGTATACCTCACCTTCGACTGCGGATACGAGTACAGAAACGATGAGTATCCCGACGGAGTTACAAACGATATCCTCGATACGCTGAAGGAAAAGAACGTGCCGGGTACTTTCTTCGTTACGGGAGACTATCTTAAAACGGATTCCGATATCGTAAAGAGAATGCTCGACGAAGGTCATATCGTCGGGAATCATACCCTGCATCACTATAACATGACCACCGTAACTCCCGAAACCTTTGTTGAGGAGATAAATGAGAACAATAAGCCTCTGAAAGAGAAGATTCCCACAGCTCCCGATATGGTCTTCTACCGCCCCCCTGAAGGCGGAGCCAATGAATGGACTCTTGCCCTCGCAGATAAAATGGGACTTTATACCACATTCTGGTCTGCGACCGAGGCTGATTACAACACGAGCAACCAGCCCGATCCCACACAGACACTTAATAACGATAAGGTCAAGCTTCATAACGGATGTGTATATCTTCTTCACGCAGTATCCACCACCAACGCACAGATACTCGGTGACCTTATTGATTATATCAGAGCGGAAGGCTATGAAATTCGTCCCCTCGACCAATTTGTAAGATAAGCAGTTCCCTCCCCGAATTCGGGGAGGGAAACTTTAGTAAATATGTGTCTGCCTGTCTCGTCATATCAGACAGCTGTGATCTGACAGGCTGAATGGAGATCGATATGAAAAAACTGATAACGGCAATAATACTTGCTTCCCTGCTGCTCATCTCATGTGCTGACAAGCAGTTACCCGCAGACGGCGCAGGCAGAGTAACTACATCCTCTGAGTCAACCGCAGACAGTGCGGAAGTCAATGCCACAGCATCCGATACCGCGCCTGATGACCCAACAGAGGACGATGGATATGCATCATATTCCGGTACTGAAGCGGGAGGAGATCTCAAGTACGTTACCTATAAGGGAAAGACCATAACGGATTTTTCATTCCTTGACGGACTGTCCAGAGATTTCTTCTCTGATACCAGTGATAAAGAGAACGGCTCATGGTTCTGCGGAAGCACGGAGCGAGACCTTACCACAGGTGAGGTGCGCGTCATTTTCGACAGAGCCCAGGATGTATTCGATGCTCTCGAAAAATACGGTTCAGTATATCGTAAGAATGAAGATGAAAAGGTCATATATATAACCTTCGACTGCGGCTATGAGACCGAATGGACCGACGACGTACTTGACGTTCTGAAGGAAAAGGATGTCAAGGCATCCTTTTTCCTGAACGGACAGTATATCAAGACCGCACCCGATCTCGTTAAGCGGATGCTTGACGAGGGGCATATAGTAGGAAACCACGGCAATAATCACCGCGTAATGTCGAAGCTTTCCATTGAAGAACTCTTTTTTGAGGTGGAATCCAATAACCAGCTACTGCAACAGTACGTTCCCGGAGCACCGTATATGAAATACTTCCGTCCGTCATACGGTTCGTGTTCAGCATGGGATATGGCACTGTATCAAGCCATGGATCTTGAAAATATCCTTTACTCATGGGCGTATTACGATTATGACCCCAATGATCAGGAGGATCCTGCCTCTGCCCTTGAGAAGATGAAGAAGGGCCTCCACAACGGAAGCGTGCTCATGCTCCATACCGTAGGCTCCACCAACGCCGCCATCCTCGGTGACTTTATAGATTACGTAAGAGCAGAAGGCTTTGAGATACGCAATATTGATGAGTGATCGGTAAAATAATAATTTAGTTAATCCGCAAGGTATTATCCGCCTTGCGGATTTTTAATCCTTAAATTCTTGGCTTTCATTGAAAAGCTCAATAATAACCTTCTTCTTTCTTTTAGCCAACAGTTTATATTTTGAAGCACCGCCAAAATTTCGTGATACGTAAGTAATAACAATATCTGCCTTTTTGACCATCCACTCGTTACGTTTAGATATTGCAAATTGACGAGGAACTTTTTCGAGACCTTCAGGGTAAATTGTATTATTAAAGTGCAGGTCAACACTGTTTAGGGGGAGATAAGCCAAAATAAGGAAGTGATCGAAATGATTAAAAGTTTTAGACAGTTCATTTAGTTCTTGAAGTACAAGGTTATCGAAATTACCATTGTTTCCTATGTAAAACGTAAGATTATCGTATTCGTTTATGAGATCGGTTAAAAGCGATTTTAAATTATCTTTAATACTGAACGGCGTATCCCTGTGCCCGAAAAATGTGACTATCATAATTATTACCTTTATTTAACTTATCATATTATTGCACCCGTATAAGTGCAATAATATGATATCGCTGATCTATAATAAAGTCAAATGATTTTGTACTCAAATAAGCACAAAAAGGGCTAAACGGATGAACGTTGAAACAGAGAAACGAGTCGGAGAAAATATCAGAGCGCTCAGAGAAAAAGCAGGCATTACGCAAGAACTTTTAGCGACAAAGCTGCAGCTTGAAGGCTGTGATATAACAAGAAGTGCCGTGGCAAAAATAGAGGTCGGTCAACGACATCTGTATCCCGATGAAATAATCCTCATCAAAAAGATACTCAAAGTCACCTACGATGATATTTTCAATATCGAATAAAAAATCCTCCGAATTATTCGGAGGATTTTTTAGCACTCACGCCCCATACCCTGCCGAAAAAACGCATTAGCTGTCGTGAGTGTCGTTACCTGACAGTTAAACGAGGAAACCTTCACGCCGTAGGTAAAAAATGCCCTTTTGTCAAATAGTAATATCTCCAAAATTCCCCGATTAAAAAAGGAATATGACACATTTGGAACAATTTGTTAACGCTTTGTAAATGTTACGCCGGAGTGCTTGATTTTTGACTCAAACGGGACTACAATATAGAACGTAGAGTTTGGCACTCCGCTTGTCCGAGTGCTAAAATAGCGGACAGCGAAGCAAAAAACGCAAATTTCACACGTGTCCCGCAGACACGTTTTTCAGGAGGTAAATATTATGACACTCAGACCCCTTGCAGACAGAGTTGTGGTAAAGGCAACAGAAGCAGAGGAAACAACAAAGACCGGTATCGTTCTTCCCGGTGCCGCTAAGGAGAAGCCCCAGATCGCAGAAGTAGTAGCTGTAGGTCCCGGCGGTGTTATCGATGGCAAGGAAGTTGTAATGACCGTTAAAGTTGGTGACAAGGTTATCACCGGCAAGTATTCCGGCACAGAAGTTAAGTGCGACGGCGTTGAGTACAGCATCGTAAGACAGTCCGATATTCTTGCGATCGTTGAGTAAGTTAAACTAAAGTTAACTAAGTCTGACTAAAGGAGAAAATTCAAATGGCAAAAGATATTCTTTACGGAACAGAAGCAAGAAACGCCCTTATCGCCGGCGTTGATAAGCTTGCTAACACAGTCAAAATAACACTCGGCCCCAAGGGTCGTAACGTAATTCTCGATAAGAAGTTCGGCTCTCCCCTGATCACCAACGACGGTGTTACCATCGCTAAGGAGATCGAGCTTGAGGATGCTTCCGAGAACATGGGCGCACAGCTTCTCAAGGAAGTTGCAACCAAGACCAACGACGCGGCAGGTGACGGTACAACCACCGCTACCCTTCTTGCACAGGCATTCATTCACGAGGGTATGAAGAACGTAACCGCAGGTGCTAACCCCATCGTTATCCGCAAGGGTATCCAGAAGGCAGTTGACACCGCTGTTGCAGGTCTTCGTGATATTGCGAAGCCCGTTTCCGGTACTGAGGACATCGCAAGAGTAGGTACAGTTTCCGCAGGCGACGAGATCATCGGTAAGCTCATTGCTGATGCTATGGAAAAGGTTACTGCTGACGGCGTTATCACAGTTGAGGAAAGTAAGTCTGCTGAGACCTACAGCGAGATCGTTGAAGGTATGCAGTTCGACCGCGGATACCTC
>CAYYRY010000072.1:0-7667 GCA_964474245.1 uncultured Ruminococcus sp.
TGAAGATGCCGTCCACGACGTTTTTATAAATTACATCAGCACCTCTCCTTCTTTTAAAGACAGTAGTCATGAAAAAGCGTGGTTTATCCGAGCTACGGCAAACAGATGCCATGATATTTTCAGGAGAAGAAGTATCAGGAGCTATACTCCAATGGATGAGCTTGCAGGATCTGAGCCGGGGGAGACTACTTTGTTTACGGGTGACGGGGTTTTTGATCTTGTTTCCTCGCTGGGGGAAAAATACCGTATACCTGTGACCCTCCATTATCTTGAAGGTTATTCCGTTGAGGAGACATCAAGACTTCTGGGACTGTCAGTTTCAGCCGTGAAGATGCGTCTGATGAGAGCGAGAGATGCTCTGAAAAAATTGCTGTAAAGGAGCAGGATATGTTCGACAAAAAACAAACTGAAGTATATATGGGCACAAAAGTACCTGCAGGTCTGAAGGACAGGATTCTGTCGGACAGCTTGCCGTACCGAAGGAAAAGAGGAGCCTTATTCACGAGTCATATCTTCAGACGTTTTGCGACTGCGGCGGTGATTGCTGTAGTTTTCATGGGACTTGCGGTATCAATGCGATCTGCTGACGTATCGGTGGTTCACGGAGGATATGAGGTTGGATATTCTGCATATGCGGTGGATTCCGAATTTTATCCGGTATCCGTTACCGAAAGCAGATACAACGGTCCTGACGGTGTTCATATTGCCGTCAGGCAATTAGGCAGTTGTAAAATCGAGGCGGGTTGCGGCAGACTTTATATTCTTAAGGACGGAGACGAGTTTGTTTCCGATGCGGGAGTTCCATTCAGCCTCAGCGGCGGAGCCGAGATCATTTGGGATACCTTTCACAGAGAAGGTGACTGTGTTCTTACGGTTACAAAATGGGGAAGGGTGAGCGAGTACGTGCTCAGGTTTGACCCCGAAAATAAGATGTACACTATTAGCCGAAAGGCAGTGTAAATAAATATTAAAAAACAGGAGAAAACAAAATGAAAAAATTAACAGTACTTATTATGGCACTCGCACTGGTATTTACCCTAGCTTCCTGCGGAGGCAAAAAGGATGACGACAACGTGGACGCAAACATCCCTGCACAGACCGATAAAGTAGAAGAGGGTAGTGACACAGGTGAGGCGACAGATGATGAGGATAAGGATACTGATAAGAATGAAAACGAGAACACGGGTGACAGCGTGACGGTCGCTGTTTTGGAGTCAGTTTGGAACAGCTATGCTGACGATGAAAAGTTCCCCGCAATGGGTGGAGACTTTGATGTCATGGCGGATGGAGTACCCGGTGCATACAGCATCTCAGATGCGGAGGCACTTGACTCTGCCCTCGGTTTTCCCGCTGACCGCATAGGTGACATTGACGAGGCGGCATCCCTTCAGCATATGATGAATGCAAATACATTCACAGGTGCGTCTTACCATATGGCAGACGGTACGGATGCCAAATCCCTTGCGGAGGCGATCAAGGATAACATAATGAACAGACAGTGGATGTGCGGCTTCCCCGAGACACTCATAATAATCGAGGCTGACGGCTGTCTTATAACGGCATTCGGCAACGGTGAGATAATTGAAAACTTCAAGACCAAGGCTCTTGAGGCAAACGAAGGCTCCGAGCTTATTGTTGAAGAGCCGATTGCATAAGATAATATAGCAGTTACGGGCGGAAGAAAAGATGCTTCTTCCGCCCGAATTGTAAATTAAAGATTCGGAGTGACCAATGCTATTTTCAAGTATACCGTTTTTATATTACTTTTTTCCTGCTGTACTGATTCTGTATGCGATAGCGCCGAAGCCTTTCAAAAATTTCGTGCTTCTTTTGTCAAGTCTTGTGTTTTATGCATGGGGAGAGCCGAAGTATGTGTTTCTTATGGCGGCATCCATATTGTCGGGTTACGTTTTCGGACTTCTTATTGAGAAGCACAGAGGCAAGAGGACAGGGATATTATATATGTGGCTGTCCATTGCAGTCAGCGCATCCTTTCTTATATATTTTAAATATGCGGATTTCTTTATATCAAATTTTAACTCGGTTTTCGGGCTGTCGGTTCCGCTTCTCAGGATAGCGCTGCCCATAGGCATCAGCTTTTATACGTTTCAGATCATCAGCTATACCGTGGACGTTTACCGCGGTGAAGGGGCACAGAGGAATATTGTTGACCTTGCCGCATACGTTACCATGTTTCCTCAGCTTATAGCAGGTCCCATCGTCAGGTATTCCGATATTGCAAGGCAGCTGAAAACGAGGCGTCACAGCGCAGAGTACACGTCTCTCGGCATACGGAGGTTTATTCTCGGTCTTGCAAAAAAGATCCTGCTCGCCAACCAGCTTGGTGAGCTTGTTGATGCTTTTAAGGCATCGGGGGATAGGTCGATACTGTTTTTCTGGCTTTACGCTGTGGCGTATGCCCTTCATATTTACTTCGACTTTTCCGGATACAGTGACATGGCGATAGGGCTCGGAAAAATATTCGGTTTTGACTTTCTTGAAAACTTCAATTATCCGTATATTTCAAGAAGCATTACTGAATTCTGGAGGAGATGGCATATGTCACTGGGCACGTGGTTCAGGGATTATGTGTACATTCCATTAGGCGGCAACAGAGTCGGAAACGTCAGGTGGCTGTTTAATATTCTCGTGGTATGGATGTTCACGGGACTCTGGCATGGGGCGTCTTGGAATTTTGTGGTGTGGGGACTTTTCTTTGCGGTGCTTCTTGTAAGTGAAAAGCTGTTTCTTATGAAATATCTGAAAAAGAGCAGGGTTCTTGGCAGAGTGTACGTACTGGTGACTGTAATTATCAGCTTCGTTATATTTGATTCCGTCACACTGTCAAGTGCTGGAGATTGCATCTTGTCCATGTTCGGCTTTGGAGGCTATCCGATTGTAAGTGCGGAGAGCGTATATTATTTGCGAAGCTTTGCCGTCGTTTTACTTATTGCGGCAATAGGTGCGACACCTGTTCCGAGGAAGGTATCAGAACGCATTTGTATGACCAAGGCGGGGGCGCGTATCATGAGTGTTGCAGAGCCGGTGGGACTTCTTTGTCTCCTGATCGTTATGACGGCGTATCTCGTTGACGGTTCCTTTAACCCGTTTTTATATTTCAGATTTTAAAAGGCGCTTTGCGTGAAAGTTATGTATGTTACTTGAAATGAGTCAATATCGCAATGTATGGCGTAAGATTTAATGGAGGATATATGAAGATCAATAAGCATACCGTAACCTGTGGGATATTTGCTATATTTCTTGCCGTAGCCTCATCCCTTTGTCTTTTTCTTCCTAAGGATACGTTTTCCGAAAGCGAAAGGCGACAGCTTGCGGAGGTCCCGAGTTTCACTGTGGAAAACGTGTTAAGCGGCAGCTTTATGAAAAAATTTGAGGAGTATACCGTGGATACGTTTCCGTTCCGGGATGCCTTCCGCAGTATCAAGGCGGTAAGTCAGCTTGGATTTTTTCTGAGAAGTGACAATAACGGTATATATATAAAGGACTCGCACGTATCGGACTCTGATTATCCCATGAATCCGGACAAGCTAAGCTATGCCATGGGCAGATTGAATTATGTTTACGACAAGCTGCTGGCGGATAAAAACTGCGAGGTTTACTTTTCCGTGATTCCCGACAAGAACTATTATTTAGCTGAGACAGCAGGTGCCCTTCACATGAACTATGACGAGTTCTTCTCTGCTGTGAAGGAAATGTTTCCTGTGGCGCATCATATAGATATAAGTGATCTCCTCGAAACAGACAGTTATTATAAGACGGACACCCATTGGCGGCAGGAGAAGCTCATTCCTGTCTCTGACAGGATACTGACGTCAATGGGTAAGGATTCCGAAAGTGAATATGAGACTCGCGAGCTTGACGTGCCGTTTTATGGGGTATATCACGGTCAGGCGGCACTGCCTTTGCCTGCTGACAGAATATATTACCTGACGAATGATACGATTGAGAATGCCGTGGCATACGACTACGAACATATGAAGGAAATACCTGTTTATGACATGGCTAAGAAGGATCATTTTGATCCGTATGAGGTGTTTCTTTCAGGACCGTTATCACTTGTTACCATTGAAAACAGCGAGGCTGACGGGGGACATCTTATCATGTTCCGTGATTCATTCGGAAGCTCCATTGCTCCGCTTTTTATTGAGGAGTATGAGAAGATAACCCTTATAGACATACGTTATATAAGACCCGACGTGCTCCGGAGCTTTGTGGATTTTGAGGGTGCGGACGTTCTGTTTTTGTATAGCTCCATGGTGTTAAATAACGGAGATACGCTGAAGTGACAAAACGTGACAGTGTCGTCTTTTGGCACAGTAGCGATGTGACGGTATGTGTTTGAGGTGGATACAGCTAAACACATATTGCTGAAGCATAATAGGAAAGAATCCGATTACGTATATGTTTATGTACGCGGATTCTTTTTTTGATATGTTGCTCTTTATATGCTTTTATGATATAATATTTACATAGTTTTGAACATATTACAGGGAAAACTCAGGAGGAATAAGGTATGCCACTTGAAATAGTCAGAGGCGACATAACAAATATGCAGGTCGATGCCATAGTGAATGCGGCAAACGAAACTCTTCTCGGTGGCGGAGGTGTGGACGGAGCAATTCACCGTGCAGCCGGTTGTGGACTTCTTGAAGAATGCCGCACTCTTGGTGGCTGTGAAACGGGAAAGGCAAAGCTGACGGGGGCATATGATCTCCCCTGTAAATACGTGATACATACTGTTGGTCCGGTGTGGGAAGGCGGCACGTTTGGTGAAAGGGAGGCACTTGTTTCATGCTACAGGGAATCTCTTTTTTTAGCTGAAGGTAAGGGCTGCAGAAGTGTGGCATTTCCTTTAATATCGTCGGGAGCATACGGATATCCCAAAGACCAGGCACTGAGGGTCGCAGTTGATACGGTAAGCGAATTTTTGATGGAGCATGACATGACGGTGTATATCGTTGTGTTTGACAGGGCATCCTTTGATATCGGAAGTAAGCTGTTTGCGGATATCAAGGAATACATTGATGACAGGTATGCGGAATCTCATACGGATATCAGACGCCGACGTATGATGAGAAGTACGGCAGAAAAGTCTATGGCATATAACCGTCCTCCTATGGCAGAATATGATGTCATGGCGGAGGAGCTTATCTGTGATATGCCTGTTGAGAGCTGCAGTCTTGAAGAGAAGCTCGGTATGATAGACGAGAGCTTTTCTGAAATGCTTCTCCGCAAGATAGACGAGAGGGGTATGAAGGATTCCGAGTGCTATAAGAGAGCCAATATTGACCGCAAGCTGTTTTCCAAGATAAGGAGCAATAAATACTATCGCCCCACCAAGCAGACGGTGCTTGCTTTTGCAATTGCACTTGAATTGTCCCTTGACGAGACCCGTGAGATGCTTGAAAAAGCAGGCTTTGCACTGTCACACAGCAATAAGTTCGATATAATTATTGAGTACTTCATCGAAAGAGGAAACTACAACGTATTTGAAATTAACGAGGCTCTGTTTGCCTTTGATCAGTGTATGCTGGGCGGCTGAGGCTGTGCGAATGATAAATTAATCAGAAAGAACCGAGAGTTGAGACGTTTTTCTCAGCCTTCGGTTCTTTTATATGCATATCATTCTACGCTTTCAAAATAAGCCATATTGATGCACGGATGTTCGAAATACTCAAAAGTGAAGCTGTCATATAGTGAAGCTTCATCGGCACCCTCGCCGTATACCTTTATCACATCCCCCGGTATGAAATTCATATGGGAATCAATAAGACAGTTACGGACGAGTATGTTTACAGAATCGTTATCTGAAGGGGAGCAGAGGTAGTATGTGGTGTACTTTTCTCCGTTGTAATCAGCTTCATTATCGGTGAGCTTGGCTTTGACCTTAAGCTCCAGCGAAACATAGGCATCCTTGTAATCAGCGGCGGAACGGTAATAGTCTTCCGGTAAGACGACGTCGCATTTTGAGACGTATTCTTCTCTCGTAAGTGAAGTGTCAACGGGATGGGAGAATATGTTTGATACAAATCCTACGATCTTTCCGATACCTACTGTGGATAGTATAAGGATAATAACACCGATGACAAAAAGACTGATCTTGACGTTCTTACTGTGAGGGGAGGTATAAAGCAATATAAGTCCGATCACAGGGAATATGAACATCATAAGTACGATGAACCAAAGGCTGTGGTACCAGTTTATAAATACTACTCTTCCGCTGTTTCCGCCTCTTTTTCGTTTTTGCTGTTTTACTGCGGGGCGGTTTCCGGCTTTCATATTGTCGGGGCAAGGCTTGCCGCACAATGGGCAGTTGTCCTGCGGAAAAAAGCACCCGCAATCAGGGCATTTATTTAGGTCCGGTCTGTCGAGCTCTTGCTCATCTGCGTGTGAGCCAAGTAATCTTCCCATATTATTCTCCATTCTTATTGTGTTACAGTTTAGAAGCTCGTTTTTACAGGGTACTTTTTATGTGAGTTGCACGTCAATTATTCAGAAACGGCAGTATAATTTGATGCAGAGCTTTTAAACTCCGTTCTGATATTAGCGATTGGGATACCTGTTTAACAATTATTTGTTTACAGTTATTTTAACATACAGCAAACTTTAAGTCAAGGGTATACGGGATTTGTTCTGTGATGATGGTGTTTTTTTATAGCGGATTGAAGATGAAATTAGAATTGAAGCATTACAGATCTGATGCCTCATCGGATTTTGTATGATTGACTTTGCTCTCATCAGTGGGGATTTTTCCTGTATCCGAGGCTTGTTTGTCAGCTTTTTTCTGTTTGCGTTTATTTATCACGTTCTTTGTTTTTCCTTTCAGCTTGTCCTTCATTTCACGCAGTACACCGAGGGTCTTTTCATCATCGGGAAACAGGCGCTTGAGAAGAAACATGGCAATTGCCAGGGTGACGATTTTTTCGGGGGAGGGAAGGTACAGAAAAGCAATATAGGCACCTGATACTGCCATCATCCATTTAATACCGAAGAGAGTGCCTAAGAATAACATGATGTACGACCAACCGTTGGTGATCATCCACGCGAGACCGAAGCACAGAAGAAAACGGGGATTCAGAATAAAGCTCAGGATTTTAACTGTCTTTTTCTTGAGCTTGTCCTTTGTTTCTTTTTTCAATCTGCAGCACTCCTTTCAAAAAAACTCGATTTCATCTGTATTATAGCATAAAAGTGAGAACAAATGGCAAATTCATTATTAATTTGCCCGTTTATATAACAATATATCCCGGACGAGTGAGAGGTAATCACTCATATGTCCGGGATGAAGTGTGAAATACGTAGTCTGCCTGAAATACTGACGTGCTTTCACGGGTGCAAGCGCATGGGAATTTGACGCTTGCATGGGATATTACTTTGTCATTTTTTCCTGCTTGACCTTGTGGTCGATGATGTGGCGGGAGGCAAGCTCGCGGTGTACGTCCTCAAGGGAGATTCCCATCTGGAGCATGAGCACCATCACGTGATACGCAAGGTCAGCGATCTCGTATACTGTTTCCGCCTTGTCGTCAGCCTTACCTGCGATAATGACCTCGGTGCATTCCTCGCCAACCTTCTTGAGGATCTTATCAATACCCTTTTCAAAAAGGTAGGTGGTGTAGGAGCCTTCTTTTTTCTCGATCTTTCTT
>CAYYRY010000073.1:0-2995 GCA_964474245.1 uncultured Ruminococcus sp.
ACAGCTATAACGCAAAGCAAACGTCAAATCTGACGGCAGCCGACGCGAAACGCTTCGCGGAAGCCGCACAGCTTATCGCAAATTACCTGAAGAATATGGACGTGGACTGCTTTTTGGTGCGTCCGAATTTACTGCGAAACGTATCGGAGGGGGAGATCGTCCGTCCTACGGCAACCATAAGGATAAAAAGCATCTACATTAATTTTGAAGTTGTCAGAAGAAGCTCAGACGACTGGGACGACGTGATCATGGAAAAGCTCTTCCGCTACCTTCTGGTGTTCAAGGACAAAGCACCTCCGCGCTTAATTATAAACGGCGAAGACGAGGAAATGAATCTTCACCTGCACCGCCTGATCAAAGAATATTCCGTCGAGCTGCCCATTCTGTTCACCGACGACCTCGCCATGTTCGGCGACGGCTTCGGGAGCTCCCTGTATACGTTTACGGAAAGCGGAGAAAAGCAAGCCTTTGACCCTGCCCGTAAGCTGCCCCGATTTTGAAAGCAAAACCCCATACGTTTCGGAGTCGGAGGTATAATACAGGTGTAATAAGGAAGGAACTGCAGCGCCTCCTCTCCGATATTACAAATCCCCCGCAAAGGAGCTGACACCGTGGCAAAGCTCTTTACCGCAAGACAAAGAAAGGATAGGTCAAAACTATGGTAAAACTTATTGAAGGAAAGTATGAATCAGCAAAGACCCTCTACACATCAAGGTGCAAGGACTTCTTTGAGTTCAATTTCACCTACGCAGGAATGAATGAAAACTTCAGAGAGATCAACCGTTTTCTCTGGGAGTCAAGACATGAAAAAACAAGGTTCCGCAATAAGTTTGAGGGTAACGTTCTCATAAATCTTACTTCATGGAACGGCATGGACCTGAACGAATACTTTGAAGCCTTCATGTACTTCCTCAAGGATGACCCATACCTTAACGTCACGTTTCTCATCGAAAAAGAATGCGACAGAGAGCTGCTTGAAAAGCTGAAGCTCTTTTTCGAGATCGAGAAGACCGAGATAGGTCTTGACGCCCCCGCAAAAGCCGTCCGCCCCATCGGATTTACAGTGTCCGACGACAGAAAGGAGACACCTTATGTACGAATCTAAATACGCAAAATACATAACCAAGAACACCGCCAGATTCGCTGAGCCTGAGGAGATCATGAGCAGTGCTCAGCCTGCCTTCACGTCCACTCCCTCAGCAGGTATCCCCCTTTACAACAAGGAAGGCAGACTTTACGTGGATAACGAAGACAACCACACCTTCGTGATCGGACCCACAGGCTGTAAAAAAAGCCGTACTGCCGTATTCTCCACCGTCGCGTCCATTATCGAATCCGGTGAAAGTGCCATCGTCAACGACCCCAAGGGCGAGATCTACCGCAAAACCGCAGGCAGAGCGCAGAAGAAGGGCGCAAAGGTTTACCAGCTTAACTTCAGAAAGCCCTCCGCATCTGCTCCGTGGAACCCCCTTCTCCAGTCCAAAAGATTCTATGAAGCAGGCAAGACCGACGAAGCACTTCAGTGCATCGCAGACTTTGCGGAAAGCGTCGTAGCTCCCGCAGCCGCCACTACGGTAGACATTTACTGGGCTGAAACCTCCAAGATATTCCTCACCTCTCTCGTGCTGATGCTCATGGATTCCGTCCCCACCGACTACTACAATCTCAAGACCATGATCCCCTTCTGCTACGAGAATAACGAAACCTATCTGAAGAAGATCGTCACAAAGATGGATGAAACTTCAACAGCAGTTTTCGGTCTCAGAGCCGTGATCGACCTGGTAGCCGAAAAGACCAAGTCCTGCATATACAGCACGCTTATGTCCATACTCCGTCCCTTCGTACAGAACACCTCTCTCCTTGAGATGCTGTCCGGCAAGTCCTTTGACATCGAAAGCATAGGCAAGGAGCAGACCCTCATATACGTCATCTATCCCGATGAAAAGGAAAACCTCAACTTCCTTGTAAATCTGTTCCTGACCCAGAGCTACGAGACTCTCGTTTCCGTAGCAGGTGACTCAAACGGCGACCGCCTTCCCATCCGCGTAAACTACGTCCTCGACGAGTTCTCCAATCTGGTGGCGATCAACAACTTCGACAACAGAATCTCCGAAGCCCGTTCCAAGAATATCAGATACTTCCTCTTCGTGCAGTCCTATGCACAGCTCAAAAACAAGTATAAGGAATGTGCAGAGACCATCATTTCCAACTGCAACAACTGGATCTGCTTCAGCTCCAAGGAAATGGAATTCCTTGAGAAGATCAGCAAGATATGCGGTATGGAGGTGGATTACAACGGAATAGAGCACAGCCTCATCTCCGCCTTTGATATGCAGTACTTCGAGAAGCGCATGGAAAGCAGCGAGGTGCTCATCATCAAGCAGGGTCACTACCCATTCATCACCCCCCTGCCCGATTTCGATTACCTCGGAATATCAGCTCTCTATAATCAGACTCCCCCAAGCGAGACTCACTTCCACAAAGCCGTATCCATTACGCCTCTCTGCTGGTACAATAACATCTCCCTCGGAAAATTCAAGGTTCCCTTCCCCAAGGCAATAAACGCCGCATAACGAAAAAGTCTCCCCTTTAGCCTCTCCGCTTCAAAGCAGGGAGGCTTTCTTCCGTTATAAGACAGTATTTAACTGATATTAACGGACTCACCCCCTGAAAAATGTCCCACCCTCTTTTATTTTCCGCAAACATATGATATAATGTTACTGCTTATCTAACCTTTACATGAAAGGAGATGCACATGGACAAATTCGAGCTTGTATCCCCCTATGTACCCACGGGCGATCAGCCTGAAGCCATCAGAAGGCTTGCCTGTGGTGTGGAAGCGGGAATGAAGCACCAGACTCTTCTCGGTGTTACGGGATCTGGTAAGACCTTCACAATGGCAAACGTAATAGCCAAGGTCAACCGTCCCACCCTCGTCCTCGCTCACAACAAAACCCTCGCCGCCCAGCTCTGCTCGGAATTCAGAGAATTTTTC
>CAYYRY010000073.1:3005-7647 GCA_964474245.1 uncultured Ruminococcus sp.
ATAACGCGGTGGAGTTCTTTATTTCCTACTACGATTACTATCAGCCCGAGGCATACGTCCCCGGTAAGGATATGTATATCGAAAAGGATTCGTCCATCAACGACGAGATCGACAAGCTGCGCCACAGCGCCACCTCTGCCCTGTTTGAGAGGCGTGACGTGATAATTGTAGCAAGTGTGTCATGCATATATTCCCTCGGTCCTCCGGAGGAATATGAAAGCCAGGTGATCGGCATCCGTCCGGGACTTGAGATATCCCGCGACGAGCTTGCCGCAAAGCTCGTTTCCGTCAACTACGACAGAAACGATATCAGCCTCACGCGAAATAACTTCCGTCTCCGCGGAGATACCCTTGAGGTATTCCCCTCGGGATACTCGGAAAGAGCAGTCCGCGTTGAGTTCTTCGGCGACGAGGTCGACAGAGTATCCGAGATCAATCCCTTGACGGGGAAGGTCATCGAGGAGCTTAATTACGTTGCCGTCTTCCCCGCCACCCACTACGTGGTAGACCCTGCGTCAAAGGAAAAGGCAATCGCCGAAATAGAAGCCGAAATGCAGGACCGTGTAGAATGGTTCCGTTCACAGGGCAAGCTCATCGAGGCTCAGCGCATTGAAGAGCGCACAAGGTACGATATAGAAATGATGCGTGAGATCGGTTATTGCTCAGGCATCGAAAATTACTCCCGCATATTCGCAGGAAGAGCCCCCGGCTCCACTCCCTATACCCTGCTCGACTATTTCCCCGACGATTTTCTCATGTTTATCGACGAGAGCCACGTTACTCTGCCGCAGGTAAGGGGCATGAGTGGCGGAGATCAGGCGAGAAAGAAGAACCTGGTTGAATACGGCTTCCGCCTGCCGTCGGCATACGATAACAGACCGCTGTATTTTGAGGAGTTTGAGAAAAAGCTGAATCAGGTCATCACCGTATCGGCAACACCGTCGGCATATGAACTCTCCCTCAGCCAGCAGACCGTAGAGCAGATCATCCGTCCTACGGGACTTCTCGATCCGGAAATAGACGTGCGCCCCGTGGAAACCCAGATCGACGACCTCATCGGCGAGATACGCACCCGTGCGGAAAAGGGCGAGAGGACCCTCGTCACCACGCTGACCAAAAAGATGGCGGAGGATCTGACAGAATACCTCGAAAAGCAGGAGATCAAGGTCAAGTACATCCACCACAACGTGGAGGCAATGGAACGTACGGAGCTTCTCCGCGACCTGCGCCTCGGCATATACGACGTGCTCGTGGGAATCAACCTCCTCCGAGAAGGAATCGACTTACCGGAGGTCACTCTCGTCGCCATACTTGACGCAGACAAGGAAGGCTTCCTCCGAAGCGAGCAGTCCCTTATACAGACCATCGGACGTGCCGCCCGAAACGCAGGCGGTAAGGTGATCATGTATGCCGACAGCGTAACGAGATCAATGCGCGCCGCCATAGACGAGACGGAAAGGCGACGCAAAATACAGAAAGCCTACAACGACGAGCACGGCATAACTCCCACCACCATCAAAAAGGATATCCGTGAGCTCATCAGCATCGGTGCCTCCTCCGACAGCGGCAAAGGTAAGGCAAAAAGCAAAGCTCCCACGCCCACCGCAGAGATCCCCGCAAACGACAAGGAACGCAAGGCTAAGATCGAGGAGCTCAGACGCGATATGCAGAAGGCTGCCCGCGAGCTGAGATTCGAAGAAGCCGCATTCCTCAGAGACCGTATAAAGATTCTCGAAACCACCAAGCTACCAAATTAAATTTACATAAAGAAAGGCAAACCCCATGGGAAAGATCTTAAACATCCTCCTCAATTTCACAAACGCATACGCCATCCCCTTCATCATCAACCTCATTTGTGCGGCTGTTGTCCTCTTCGTCGGATTTAAGCTTACAAAATTCTTAGTCAGGAAGATAAGCAAAGCCCCCTTCTTTGAGAGACTCGACACCAACATCCAGTCCCTCATCAGAAATGCACTCACCGTCCTCCTCTACACCCTCATTATCATCGTAGCCATCGACATACTCGGCGTTCCCAGTGCAACCATCATCGCCGTCCTCGGCTCCTGCGGTCTTGCCGTCGGTCTTGCTCTTCAGGGCGGTCTCTCCAACCTTGCGGGCGGAGTAATAATCATGCTCTTCAAGCCCTTCCACGAGGGCGACTATATCTCCACCCCCATGGGTGACGGTACCGTTAAGGATATCGGTATATTCTACACCAAGCTTACCACCACCGATAACGTCAGCGTAAATATCCCCAACTCTGCACTCTCAAACTCCACAGTTTCCAATTTCTCCGAGATGGACACACGCCGTGTTGATATCAACGTATCCATCGCATACGAGGCAGACGTTGATCTCGCCAAGAAGGTGCTTCTTGCAAGTGCGGAAAGCCATGACCTTGTTCTCGGTGACCCTGCCCCCGTGGTATACGTTACCGAGCAGGGTGACTCAGCCATCACCCTCCAGATCCGCGTATGGACCAAGAATGAAAATTACTGGGCTGTGAAGTTCGATCTCACCGAGGACACCAAGAAGGTTCTCGACAAGTTCGAGATCTCCATCCCCTATCCTCAGCTCGACGTTCATGTTAAGAATAACTGAGATAATGATTTGGACCTTCCCCGGTGGGGAAGGCGGCAGTGCACTTCGCGCACATAATGCCGTAAGGCAGAATGTGCTGCGAACGTGCTGTTGACGGATGAGGTGTACTAAAGTTACGTTACTCCTCATCCACCGCTAATGCGGTCCCCCTTCTCCCTCAGGAGAAGGCTAACGCTGCGGCGGGATCGTTCAACGGCAAAAGTCTCTTCTGAACCACCGGCTAAGCCGGTGGTTTTCTTTAACCCAATATAGTACAGCCGCGGCGTCTGCCTCGGCTGTATAGTTTATTTATTCAATGGGTAAATATTCCGATATCGCTTCAAAAAGTACCTTGCCGTCTTTCATATCGTATATGCTCAGATCCATATCACCGGTCTCATAATACGACTTACGGTTTACCTTGTATTCACAGCGTGAACCGTTGTGTAAATTGATGCTGCTGTAAGCTTCATTTCCACTTTCGTTATAAAACGCTATATTGACCCTCGCATCATACACTCCCTTGGAAGTCATTCCCGTATACGTGAGAGTTACTCCGTTTACAAGGTCTACGATCGCCGATATCTTATCCTCATCTGTAATCGTAAGCTTTTTAAGGGTATTGCAGTCTTGTAACACGATCTGCTTCACAGCGGTACTGTCTATTTGATCAAAGGCTTTGACGGAATGTTCAGCTTCCGACACCCCTTCATTCTGTGCTTCTGTTCCTCTTTCAACCGACTCTGCATCAGGAGAAACATCAGGAGCACAAGAACAAAGCAAGGAAAGAACAAGGACGACTGATAATATTATGTTAAAAATTTTCAACATGGAAGTACCTCCTTTCCGTTTTCTCATATGATACCCCCCTTTAAAAATCGAAGCGTACATTACTTCTTCACCCTCATTATAGCATAAAATACCGTTTTTGCAAACATTTAGATATAATATTTTAGAAAGCAATCCATTTTTTGTTAATCTTCACAAACCAAAGTGCTTGTTCAAAGCTTATTAATTCAGCATTCCTTCATAATATATATATATACCGAAATATTGTAGTTATTCATAGATAACTCGTCCTTTTAGTAAAATTACCGAACAGAATGACTGATACTGATCAGTTACAGCCTAATATTATAAATAAGCAGCAGATCCGTAAATCAAATCTGCTGCTATCTCATTAACTTACTTCACCAAAATTGCACTTACCTTTATAATATCACCCGCACCAACAATAAACGCGCAGTCGTCTTCGCCGAGGTTTTTGTCAATATATTCCGCAATCTCCTCAAACGTGTCAAACACACTGCATTTTTTGCCGTACTCTCTTATCTTCTCCGCAAGCTTTTCGGAGGACACGCCGTAAACGTTCACTTCCCTTGCAGGATAGATCTGCGCAAGCACTATCTCGTCTACATCCGCAGTACCGAGCGCCTCTGCAAAGCCGTCAATAAGCTCCGCAGTACGGGAGAAGGTATGGGGCTGGAACACGCATACCGTGTGGGCGTAATCAAGCTCCGACGCCGTCTGAAGCGTGGTCTTGATCTCCGTTGGATGATGTGCGTAATCGTCAAATACGTCAGCACCCTTAGTGGTCTTGCCCTTAAGCTCCATTCGTCTGCCGATGCCGCCGTATGCCGCAAGTCCGCGGGATATAGCCTCGCCGGATACGCCGTCGCTGTGTGCCACCGCCGCTGCCGCAAGTGCGTCAATTACAAGATGATGACCGGGAACGCGCATCTTCACGCTGCAGAGATACTCTCCCCTGAAGAGAATGTCAAACTCCGCAAAGCCATGGGAATACTTCTCGCCGAAGGAGGTATAGTCAGCTCCGCTTCCCTCGGGACCGAAGGTGACGATCTGCGCGTCAACGTCCTTAACCGTACGCATTACGTCCTCGTCTGCAATATTGACCACCGCCTTTTGCGCCTTATTCATAAATGCCGCAAAAGAAGCTCTTATCTGCTCCATGGATTTAAAATAATCCACGTGATCCATCTCGATATTCAGAACGATCGCCGACGTAGGATAGAAATCAAGGAATGAATCCATATATTCGCAG
>CAYYRY010000074.1:0-7626 GCA_964474245.1 uncultured Ruminococcus sp.
GAGAGCAACCAAACGGTCGCTCTCGGCGGTGGTTTTTGTGCTGTTTATTTTTATGTACAAAACAAATTATCTGCATAAATGTTGTTATTTACAGCGCGTATTCACTTATGCGGTCTTCTACCAAGTAGTATTCGTTATCGTTCACAATAAGTTTTGGGTTGTTCATCACTTTTGCCTTGAATTCATCACTGTACCACTCTGTTTGCATTATACTGTCAGATGACTCATACCAACGCATAAGTACGAGTCTACCGTTTGCATCCACGTAATTTTCCGAAATAACACCGCTTGTTTGTACGTTTATAAACTTGATAGTTTCAAATGTCCTATTCCCGATTGTTACGTTAAAACACCCCATGGTATATCTGATATTATATTCATCGATATATATTTTACCGTCTATGACCTTCGGGGTGTTTTCTCTAATAAGTAAAGGTCTGCCGTGTACTCGGTCGTTGCCGTTTACACAAACGTCAAAATCTTCTTCCAAAAACGTGTATATTGCCGTAGGATAGTCATCGTCAGCCTCGCAGTCACACGCTATTGTTGCGAGAGTACGAACGTATTCATCGGTTAACTGAGAAAACCAAATACATTCATTTTTATAGAGCTTTCCTGCTTTAACGTTATAGGTATCTCTGCAGATCTTGACTCCGGGCACTTCATGTACTGTAGCAGCTTTCGCTACGTAACAGGTTGAAACTAATGCTAATTTTTTATCGGGATAACGGTACGTTCCCTCGGAATTTCTGTTTCCGATCTCCGGGATAATAAATTCCTCGTCAGCGCATTTAACCTCTTTGAACGGACGGGAACTTTCTTCAATAATAAGCGTGGGCATTTCTGCGGGAAAACCGCAGTAATAATCCTTCTTCGTCATAGTTTTTCTTCCTTTCTCATACATAGATATTTGTTCAGGACTACAAAGCAGACGGAACTTCTTTTTAGCATAATGTAATCGGCTTTTGACCGTACCTTGAGGAATTAGAAGTGCTTCAGCAATTTCGCTTTGCTTATATCCTTGCATCGTCAGCTTTAATACTTCAGCAAAATCTTTTGGCAACAGAGCCAGTATATTTACAACGTCATCGTCATAAGTAAGTTTTGTATCGGCTATATCTGTGATAGTTTCAAGTGAAACAGTATCGTCGCCGTATTTTTTACGAAACCACATATTGCATTGATTTCTTGCTATTGAAAGTATCCAATGCTTGAACGTTTCTTTATTTTTTAGTTTTTCGAAACTCACATATGCTGCGCAAAACGTTTCCTGAATTACGTCGTCAGCATCAAAGCTGCTCGGCAACCTGAAATTGATATATCGTTCAACTACTACGCGGTATTTGTTAAGTAATGCTTCAAAGCTGTATTCCGTTTCCATAAGTCCTCCTTTCACGTATTAAAACCGGTTTCACATAATAAGTTGCTTTTTCATGAGAAAAGGTTCAAATTTTTTATTAAATTATAGCATATGTTTATCAAATTATTTCTACAACGACTTGACAAAGTCAATTATAATTGATTGCTTTAGAGGAATATATATGATATAATAAGCTTGAGTTTACCGCAATAATGAGTATGATAACACGTTACTTTTCAATAAGTATAATGAATTGCAATAGGAGGAAGCATGAGTATTCAAAAACAGCTTATATCTTTTGCCTTCGATAAGGCATACCCATATATAATAGAGCAACCCACGATTAAAAATAATCTGTCTCAAATTAGTTTTATCCTTGTCGGTTCTGCCGCTACCGGTTTATGTAATGCAGGGTCAGATGTTGATATTTGCCTTATTTGTGATCAAGATACTTATGATACGATTTCTGTGGGAACAAGATGGCTTGACGGTCGTCCGACAGAAGTTATCTTGGATGGAACCCAACTTCATTATTACGCTATCAGCACAGAGAGCATTTACAGAAAAATCGCCGAGTTGGATGGACATACTTTCTATGTATACGGAAATGCCATCGTTATTGATGATACTACAGGGCAATATAAACTAATCGCAGATAAAATACATGACCCATTGCTGCTGTCCAAAAGATTTGAAAGTGAAATAGAAATGTTAGGGCGTAGAAAGAGAGCGTTGCATTATGTTTTGAACAACGATATTGATCCTATGGCAAGGCTTGAAATATGTAGCGAAATCATTAAACGATTATTGATTTGTATTGCACTGTACAATGGTAGAGAATGTGATAGCAGAAAAAGACTGTATCGCACAGCATTACTTGGAACTACCGGTATTATGCTGCAATCAAAAATTGATGCTATGATATCTCTGATAGGAACGGCTTGCAGAACGGAGAACACTTTGGCAGCGACCGAGTTTTTGGAACTGTTTGACTTCTGCTTTCATTATATTTCCTAAAGTAATAAATTCCATTTATTACGAGGACAATTATAAGAACGATGTCATGTGCGTAACTGTTTATGACCAACCACCGCCGAGGGTAACCAAACGGTCACCCTCGGCGGTCATGCATATATTCCTTTATCTCGCCATTGCCTTGACCTTCGCCTCGTCGGGGGTGACGTAAGCCGTCCAGTTGGTGTGGTAGATAACGTAACCGGGCTTTGATCCCGCAGGCTTTTTCACCTCGCGTACTCTCGTATAGTCAACTGCAACTCCCGAAGACTCCTTCGCCGCGGAGTGGTATGCAGCTATCATTGCTGCCTCGGTAAAGGCACTCTCCGACGGATCGTCCTCTCCGTCAAAGCACTCGAGTACAACGTGAGAACCCGGCTGATCCTTCACGTGGAACCACCAGTCGCGTCGGTTTGCAAGCTTAGTTGTAAGATAGTCATTTGCCGTGTTATTCTTACCGCACAGCACCGTGTGTCCGTCGCTTGTCTCAAACTTCATGATGATCGGAGCCTGACGTTTTTTCTCGGTGTAGTTCTTCATTTTTGATGCGTATCCGCTGTGATAAAGCTCCGCGCGTATCTCGGTAAGCTCACGTTCAGTTGAAGCACGGGTGAGGGAATCAAATACGGTACCTATATACTCAAGCTCTGCCTTGGCACTTTCAATCTGAGCGTTCAGATGTACTTTCGCGCTCTTGGACTTGTTGTACTTTTTATAATACGCCTGAGCGTTTTGCGCAGGAGTAAGTCTCTCATTAAGAGTGATCTCTATCATCTCACCCTCGGAATACCAGTCGGAAAGCACCACCTTATCCATTCCACGTTTCATCAGATAAATATTGCCTGTGATAAGGTCGCCGTATTTTTTATAAGTCTCGCCCATTTCGCACTTTTCAAGCTCTGCAGTCTGCAGGGCGATCTTTTTCGTTATTCTCGTTTCAGCGGCGGCAAGGATGCGGAAAATATCCGCTGCACGACGGCGAAGCTTTTCTTCACTCGCGCGCTTTGCATAGTATTCGTCGATCAGCTCTCCCACTGAGGAATAGCAAATAACCTCACAGCCGTCCTCGTACTGTGTGAGACGGGTGTACAGATATTCAACGGGTACACCGTCGGGACCCTTTGCCATTGAAGCGTCAACACCGCCTACGTCTGCGGCACTTGTCACTTCAATAAGCTTATCAAAAAGCGTGTCTGCGCAGTCTTCAAGAGTAGCGTCGATGCTTCCGCCTGCGCGGTAAACTATCTCACGTGCGGTGACTGCCGCAAGGCCCACGAAAGTTGCGGTGATAAACTTCACGGCGCTTCTCGTTGGGTCAGCGGCTCTTGCCGCCTCGTTGAATACTTCGCGGGTGACACCCAGTGGCTCGAGCTTTTTCTGCGGCTCGGGCAGGGAATACTTCATTCCCGGGAGAAGCTGACGTACGGTGCTCGCCGCAAAGTCGATGGGTTTCAGTATTCCTATGATCTTGTCGTCTGCATCGGTCACGATGATGTTACTGTATTTACCCATGATCTCACAAATGATGTGTTTGCTCGTTTTAAAACCTAAGTCATCGTGGCACTCGAAGGTCAGCCTTGCCACTCTCTCAAATCCCGGCTGTGTAACCGACATGAGCTTCGCTCCCGCAAAGTGCTTGCGCATCATCATACAGAACATGGGGGGCGTCGTTGGGTTCTCGCTTTTCAGCGTCGTAATATTCATTCTGGGACAAGACGAGCCTGCGTTTATAAGCAGACGCCTTTCCTTGCCGTCGGCGCGGAAGACGAAAACGATCTCGTCGCGCTCGGGCTGATATATTTTGTCAACTCTGCCGCCGAGGGCGGTCGCCTCGATCTCCCTTGTGACGGCTCTGAGTATACCTGCATCAAAAGCCATATTTATGTGTACCTTTCTCGGTGATTTGTTCGTAGATATTTGCGGAAAATCAAATTGTATTGGTTGCCGACGCCAAGTTCGTCATCTGTAAAACACGTAATCGGCGGTCTTTCCTGTATACCGGTAGCCGGCTTTTTTTGCTGTTTTTACAGATGCAGTATTCCTTTCTCGGCAAACGTATGAAACGGATGTAACGTCGGTGTTCGTCAGAATATATTCGGCAAAACCTGCGGCACAGGCTGTGGCAAATCCGTGTCGGCGAAAGCTTTTCGCACATTCAACTGTCACTTCGCATATTCCCTCGTTCATATCATTAGACGCAGCATATGCAACGATCACTCCGTCCATGATCACGGCACATATTACGTCCGCAGGGTCTCCGTCGTCTAATTCGAGATTCCACAGTGTTGTGTCTGCTGAATATTGAGACAGCTCCTCGTTTGTTTTAAGGATGACCGTATTGATACTCCTGTCATACGGTAAGGGAAGAGTGTCTGCTGTAAATTCAAGCAAAGTGTCACCGGTTTCGGGAACACTTGAAAGACCGTATTTATCCATTATAGGGGAAAGAGTGGATATTAATCTGTCTTTTCCGGCAGGGGAAAATATGTCGCAGGTGAAGTCTGCTTTGCTTATCTCGCTTTTGATTGCTTCTTCTGCAATACTGTAGCACATAAGCTCAATACGTCCGTCTGCTTCCTTTACGGATAGTGGTATCGCGAACAGGCTGTCGTCGCTGAGAGAGAATTCTTCAAACTCTCTGTCCGGCTTTGAAAATACAGTTATCATAAATTCCCACCCTTTGATGTAATATTATTACACTTTATTTTATCAGTTTAATTCCCGATTGTCAAGTGTAAGGCACGCTTATGGCACAAAGCAAAGCCAAAACATGAATAATCGGTGAAAAATGACGAGTTTTGATGTTAATTTGATTTTTTCTATAGATTTTAGGGAAGTTTTATGATATACTATTATGGAATATCTGTTTGTATTTTTTATGAAAGACGTTATAGATTTGAAAGGAATATCAGATGTCCGTAACCATTGAAAAAGTTGAAAAAATGACTCTGCCGGCTATCCCTCTTCGCGGAATTGTGGCATTTCCCGTGATGCCGGTCACATTTGAGCTTCAGAGGGATTTTTCCATAAAAGCCTGTGAGGCATCCCTTCAACGTGATATGTACATATATCTCATTACACAGAAGGATATCGGTGTCGAAGTACCCGTTCACGAGGATTTTTATAAGACGGGATGTGTCGCAAAGATCAAGCATTCGCTTAAAACTCCGGAGGATACCATCCGTGTTATAGCCGAAGGCGTTTGCCGCGGAAATGCTGTGTCCTATGACAACAGAAACGGCTATTTTACTGCTGAGGTGCTTGCTACGAGAGTGACAGAAGAAAACACCTATTCCGATGTGCGCACAGAAGCTACCATGAGAGAGGCTATCCGTGCACTTGAAGAGATGCTCATGTTCATGCCCTCTGCTGCGGGTGACATCCTTACAGGAGCAAAGGCTGTAAAGGCTCCGGGTACTCTTGCGGACTTTATTGCCTCCAATGCCCTCGTCCGTTATCAGGATAAGCAGGATATACTTGAATGCTCGGACCCAATCCGCCGTCTTGAGCTTCTTGCGGTAACAATTGAAAAAGAGATAAAGCTTATCCGTATGGAAAGCATTATACACAGAAAAGTCAAAGAGCAGATCGACGAGAATCAGAAGGAGTATTATCTCCGTGAGCAGATGAAGGTCATTCAGGGCGAGCTTGGTCTTGATTCAGGTGATGATGCCGCTGACTATATGGAGCGTATCGAAAACGCAAATCTTCCTCCACACGTTGAGAAAAAGCTTATGAAGGAAGTAAACCGCCTGGCAAAGACTCCCTTCGGTTCTCCTGAGGCTACTGTTTCAAGAGGATATATCGAGACCTGCCTTGAGATCCCGTGGGGAAAGTATACTGAGGACACTGTTTATCTTGATTATGCCGAGGCTGTTCTAAACGAAGATCATGAGGGACTTGAAAAGATCAAGGAAAGGATACTTGAGTATCTTGCGGTTAAGCAGATGTCCCCTGAGCTGAAGAATCAGATCATATGCTTTGTCGGCCCTCCCGGTGTCGGTAAGACCTCTCTCGGAAAGTCCATTGCACGTGCTATGGGACGAAAGTATGCAAGAGTGTCCCTTGGCGGAGTAAGAGACGAGTCGGATATCCGCGGTCACAGAAAGACTTATATAGGCTCTATGCCCGGAAGAATAATCAATGCTCTTATAGAAGCAGGAACAATGAATCCCGTGCTTCAGCTTGATGAGATCGACAAGCTCAGCCACGATCTTCACGGTGACCCTGCATCAGCCCTCCTTGAGGTGCTTGATGCAGAGCAGAACCGCGAATTCAGAGATCATTTTGTGGAGATATCCGTTGACCTCTCCGACTGCGTATTCCTTGCAAGTGCAAATACTCTCGATACCGTTCCCACTCCCCTCATTGACAGAATGGAGATCATCGAGCTTAGTACCTATACACCCCGTGAGAAGTTTGCAATTGCGAGAAATCACCTGATTCCCAAGCAGTTTATCCGTCACGGACTCAAGAAGAGTAATCTTAAGATTTCTGATGAGGCTCTTCGTGAGCTTATCTCCGGATATACAAGAGAGTCAGGTGTTCGTAACCTCGAAAGAGAGATCGCCTCCCTTTGCAGAAAGGCTGCAAAGTATATGATCGACAACGGACAGGGAAGTGTATCCATCTCCAAGGAGAGACTTCGCACCTTCCTCGGTCCTCGCAAGTTTTCAGATGACGATATGTATACAACCGACATGGTGGGCGTTGTAAACGGACTTGCCTACACTTCCGTCGGCGGTGACGTTCTGAAAATTGAGGTCAGCGTTATGGAGGGAACGGGTAAGCTTGAGCGTACCGGAACGCTCGGTGACGTTAGGAAGGAGTCCGCGCGTATTGCCATCAGTTACGTACGCGCTCATTCATCGGAGTTTGGCATCGATTCAGATTTTTATAAGAATAAAGATATCCATATCCACGTACCGGAGGGTGCAGTTCCCAAGGACGGTCCCTCTGCAGGTGTGACCATGGTATCAGCTATAACGAGTGCTCTTTCCGGAAAGGCGGCAAGATGTGATACAGCCATGACAGGTGAGGTGACTCTAACAGGCAGAGTTCTCCCCATAGGCGGACTCAAAGAGAAAACCACGGCGGCGTATACTCAGGGTCTTAAAAGGGTAATAATTCCTGTAGGAAACGTACCCGATCTTGAAAAGATAGATCCCGAAGTAAAAGAAAATCTTGAATTTATCCCCTGTGCACATCTCTCCGCCGTCCTCGAGAATATTCTCGTCACATCCTCTAATAAT
>CAYYRY010000075.1:0-7612 GCA_964474245.1 uncultured Ruminococcus sp.
ATGCTGAGCTTAAGAACAATCCCAATGCCAATATCACTCCCACCACCTTTATCTTCGGAGGTAAGGCGGCAAGCGGATACCATATGGCTAAGAGTATTATCCGTCTTATCTGGAGCCTCGGTGAAGAGATCGCCAAGGACCCTGTTGCACGTGATATCCTCAAGGTCATCTATGTTGAAGAATACAACGTAACCGAATCCGAGCTTCTTATGCCCGCTACTGATATAAGTGAGCAGATCTCCCTCGCAGGTAAGGAAGCAAGCGGTACAGGATGCATGAAGTTCATGATAAACGGTGCTCTTACTCTCGGTACGCTTGACGGAGCAAACGTTGAGATCCGCGAGGCTGTTGGTGATGACAATATCTACATTTTCGGTCTTACAGATCCTCAGGTAGAAGACCTCTGGAGACGCGGCTACGAATCCGTTAAGTACTATATGCAGAGTGACAGACTCCATGCGGCTGTTGATCTTCTCTCTCAGAAGACCTTTGCCGGTGCAGACTTCAAGTCCATTGTAAGTTACCTCCTTTATTCTCACGGAGTATCAGACCCTTATATGTGTCTTGCAGACTTTGATTCATATATTACAACCTTCGACAGAATGATGAAGGATTACGCTCAGCCCGATAAGTGGACTAAGAAGTCCCTTATCAATATTGCCGGTGCAGGCTATTTCGCTGCAGACCGCAGCATTAAGGACTATGCTGATAAGATATGGCACATCAACAAGATCAAATAAGAGAATACAAGTATATTTTACCCGATAATAGGGACGTATCATTATTCGGAGCTCTGCGCAGCGGTGTTACCGTGCGCGCAGAGCTTCGGCTCCCTTGTAATATGTGTGCGGAAGGTGTCATTTTTCGTGTCCACTCAGACGGATATGAAGGTGAGATAACTTACCTCACATATCCTATGGAGAAAATGCCAACGGACGACGGCGACGATGTTTTTGTTCTCGTTTTTGATACACAAAAGCTGTCAGTTGACCTTGTGGGTGAAAAGTATGGTCTGTTTTACTATGATTATGCTGTAAAATATCCAGGTGGAGAATTGTACCTTGGCGGCGAGAAGCCTCGCGTACTCGTGAATTCTCAGGAGTATGGTGAAAGACAGCTTATGATCTATGATGAAATGGCTTCGTCATCCGACAGGATGAAGGAAGGCATCATATATCATATTTTTGTGGACCGTTTCAAGTCCAGCGGTAAGTGTGGTGTCAAGGAAGGGGAAATACTTGATCCGGATTGGGATCACGGAATTCCACAGTACGGTGAATATCCCGGTGCCGACGTTAAGAATAATGTGTTCTTCGGCGGTGACCTTTACGGAATCATCGAAGAACTTCCTTATATCGCATCCCTCGGCACGTCCACGATATACCTGTCCCCCGTATTTTACGCGGCTTCAAACCATAAGTACGATACTGCTGACTATCTTACCGTTGACAGTATGTTCGGTGGTGACGACGCGCTTCGTCAGCTTTGTGACGAGGCGAAGCGTTACGGTATATCCGTAATGCTTGATGGTGTGTTCAACCACACGGGAAGTGACAGTATCTACTTCAATAAAGAAGGGAATTATCCTTCACTCGGCGCGTATCAGTCAAAGGAGTCTCCTTATTACGATTGGTACGGCTTCAGAAGCTATCCCGACGAATACGAATGCTGGTGGGGAGTTAAGATACTTCCGAGAGTAAACAGCTCAAGCGATGATTACATACGTTTTATATGTGATGAGGTCATCGAAAAATGGATGGATCACGGTGTCTCTCATTGGAGACTTGACGTGGCGGATGAGCTTTCCGATAAATTCCTGTCTGCCCTTGAAGCAAAGGTGCATTCAAAATCATCGGATGCACAGATAATCGGAGAGGTGTGGGAGGATGCTTCCGATAAAGTAAGCTATGGCAACAGACGGCACTATCTTTCCTCCGGACAGCTTTCATCCGTTATGAACTATCCCCTTCGCAGTGCCATTATGTCATATATCAATTTCGGAGATACCGTCAGCCTTCGCCGGGCAACGGAGGGGCTTTACAGACGTTATCCGAAACACGTGTCTGATACGCTGATGAATTTCCTCGGAACTCATGATACCGAGCGTGCCATAACCGTTTTCGGTGATGACGGGTATTATGACCTTACCAATGACGAGCTTTCCGTCAGACGTATGACGGAGGATGAGAGAAGGATCGCATCCCGCAAGCTGAAGCAGGCGTATTCCATGCTGTGTACATTGCCGGGAATCCCCTGTGTATTCTACGGAGACGCGGTTGGACTTGAAGGCTACAGAGACCCCTTCTGCCGTATGCCGTTCCCATGGCACGATATTGACGAGGATCTGTCCGAAACCTACAAGAATCTCGGTATGATCAGGAAGAATGAGCCTCTCTTAAGGGATGCGTATTTCGAGATCGAAGAGCTGACAAGCGAGATATTTGCCTACGTCAGAAGATCAACGGACGGAGACGATTTCCTTCTTTGCGTAATAAACAACACCGATCGAGATCAGGATTATTTCTTTGATGGAGTAATGCGTGATACCGACGGCGCACATTACGAAGGTCACGTGACACTTTCTCCCAGAGGATGGGTATATCTTAAGCCTCATTCGAGCGAGAAAAATTAAAAAACTTATCCCTCGGAAAAATGTTTACATTTGGTTCCGAGGGATTACATATATATGTGGTACACTTGTATATGTAAGATAAGTCAGGAGGATTCAGATATGAATATACCACTCTTACTTTCTCCCAAAGTAAAAACTTCATACGTTGACTATGATGCTACAGTACGTCAGGGACTGGAGAAATTCCGTGCCAACGGATATACGGCAGTTCCTGTGCTCGATGACGACGGATTTTATAAAGGAACCGTATCGGAAGGTGACTTCTTGAGATGTATCCTTTCGGAAGGCAGCCTGTCTATGAAGCATCTTGAAACTTTATGTATCAAGGACATAATGACATATGATAAAAATCCACCCATGAACATTGATGATACCATTGATGCGGTAGCTGACCGCCTGATGGATGCCAATTTCGTACCCATTACAGATGCACGAGGATGCTACATAGGCATAGTCACAAGAAAGAGCCTTCTTAAATACCTCAGGGAAAAGGCAATGATCTCTACATAATGAAATAAACGAAGCAGATACGGCTATCGATTGCCGTGCCTGCTTCGTTTGATTTTACTTCAAATATTGTCAGATATAGAGGTAGTAGGTACAGATCTTGTAGAACTCCTCAGCAACGTACCAACGGCGCAGCTCATAGTGCGGGTCATCGAATACTCTGATCGCATCATAGCCGTTTTCGTACAGAAGATTATGTTCCTTGCAGAATACGGATGCTCTTGCATTAAGCTCAGAAACCTTTGGGAATTGCATCATTTTTGATGCCAGTTCTTCCTCGTCTACGGATGTATCGTAGTCATTAAGCTCTGCAAATGCCATAAGAATTCGTGCAAGCTGAGTGACATTGATCACTTCACTGAGGTCTTCGGGGAATACCTCGGGATCAAGGATGCCGACTTTATAAGCCCATACTACAGAACCTTGATAAAGACGTGTATCCGTTGTAAACGGAACATCATCAATCGTCATATCGACCTGCGGTCTGCCCATTATACGGTATGCCACGTTAAGCGTTTCATCAATAGTGGCATCAGCATATGTGCCGAATTCAGTTTCTGAGGTTGGATCCATATAGTCGTTAGTTAACATATAGTAAACCGCAGACTGTCTCATGATACCAACGTCTGAGAACTGAAGTGTGACGTTATCAATAGCCTGAGATGTGGATTCACGGTCGAAGACGAAGGTGTAATAGTTATTGTTGAGGATATCAACGCTGACCTTAAGCTTCTTATTTACGAGAGAATACATTTCTTCTGCTCTTATACGCTCTTCTGTAGTGTTTTCACTCAGGGTAAAGCTGATGGATGAGGAATCATATCTGATGCCGTCAGAAACAAAGCTTCCGTCTGCAATAACAGCAATATGCTCAACACCGGGTGAGAGAATGTCTTCACCTGCAAGAAGTCTTGAATCATACGTTACTCCGAGAAGATTGAGAACTGTGGGCAGAATATCCTCGCTGGAGCAGTATTCGTCAACGATCACGGGCTCAATGCCGGGTACGTAGCAGATAAATCCGTTGCGCATCTTTTCAAATACGTTGGTGATGGGACGATCTGCAAGCTCGCTGTATTCGCTGTCAGTAAGACCGTAGGGGAAGTGGTCGGTGGTAAGAACGATCATCGTCTTGTCTGCAACACCGGCATCTTCGAGGGTTTCCATAAGGTAAGTCATAGCCTTTTCAAGCTCGTAATTACACGCTATATAACCCTTTACCATATCGGATGCATCCATGTCCTTCACAACGTCCCAGTTTTTCGCCACCATGGCGTTTTCCATGTTGTATGCGTAATGTCCGCTGAATGTCATATAATACGCGGCAAACTGTTTTCCGCTGTATGCGTATTCTTCAACGGATTCTACCATCATGTCATAGTCGGAGGAGGGCCAGGAGATCTCAATATCAAGTCCGCTGTTGGCTGCTGTGAAGTCATAACCCATGTTGGGGTGAGTGTAATTGCGGTAGTAGAATTCAGCCACGTAGTTGTGGTACGCCTTGGCAATACCACCTGCTTCATTGAATACGTTACCATAGCAGTATGGCAGGTAATTTGAAGCGGAGATGCTGAAGCTGGAATCAGTTTTGGTACGGGTGAGGTCAGGGAAGAGTCCCATGCAGAATGTGTACTCACCGTTGGTTGTGGTGTTTGGGAAGGTACTGTAGAAGTTCTTGAAAACGAATCCGCCGTTAATGAGCTTGTACAGCGTAGGCGTAAGCTCGGGGGTGATGAATTCGGGTGAGAACGCCTCAGCACACAGTGCCACGAGATTATATCCCTCGCAAAGTCCGGTGTACTCGTGCTTTAAGGTGACAGGCATATTTGAAAGTGCAGAGGTGAGGGATTTAAGAGCTTCATTGTCACCTGCTTTTTCAAACAGAGCATCAAAGTCAATGGATGGGTCAACCTGATATTTTTCGCTGTCGTATTTCTCTGTAGAAAGCTCCTCGATGATTATCTCTTCTTCCTGGGGGAATATCAGATATCTAAGCTCCTGAAACATGGTTACGGTAAGACCGAAACAGTTTACGCTGGTGTCCGTTGAAGTATCGGGGCTGGTAAACATACTGTACAAGGACGGAACACCGGAGAAGAAAGCAGCCATAACAGATATGCTGCCGACAAATACAGCAACAGCAACTGCCAGGGGGATAAATGCCTTATAGAGTTGTTTACTGCGCCGCAGACCCGGATTGTACCTGATAAAAACAAAGACAAGCAGAATTATTGGAATTAAAAACACCAGAATGATCGGAAGGGCTTCAAGGATACCTGTGACAAGACCGTCCGTGAAGTTGGTGACCGCCTGTGCTCCCATTCCTATGGACGAGACCGGGGCAAACCCCTTGAATATCTGGAAATATACGAGCTGTACGATAAATACCAGCGTGAAAAATGAGGTGAAAACAATGGTCAGAATACGGTTTGCGATACCACTGAAAATGTTGCATATGAAGGTGGTAAACATACCGATACCAATGGCGAATAAAAGACCCCAAACGAGGTTTCCTGATACCGATCTGTATGCATATATGTGCATAACGGTCTCAAGAAAACAAAGCAAAAGCGGGAAAAAAACATATCGCAGTTTCGAAAGAAACGGCATAGCTTTTCTCTCTATGGCAGTTAATTTCATAGTTGATCACCAATAAGCCTTACGGCTGACAAAATAAATAATATTACTGATAATAAAATGACCTATGATACATATGATATTCAGATCACGGCTAAACGGAAAAATCAAGGATATACTAACAGCAAGTGTAAAACCGTACAGTTAAAATATATTCTGATGTTCAATTATATCATATAATAAATGATTTGTCAAATTTAATAAATGATTTGTCAAATTCAGCATTACAAATACACACTAAGCTATTGTAAAATTTACATGAACTTTCGCAGTTTTGTCAAAGGACGACGTAAATTTATAAAATCATGTTGAATTTTCGTCTGTTATATTGTATAATAACTTAGTATAGTATTTTTCTAAATATTTCATGAAAAGGAGAGTGTTAAGTTTTGAAATCCGAAACGAATACCCGCAGTCAGAAAAGCTCCCACGGCAAGTTTTTTCAGAGCATAAAAAACAGCGCCATAATATCGGGACTTGACAGGCTGTGCCTCAAGGTATATGAGCTTCTGTGTAACGGTATTTTTGCATGGATGTTCAGCGGAGAAGGAAAAGATGAGACACAAACTGCATCAAAAGGATTTTCCGGAAAAAAAGGATTGTTTTCCCGCCTTTGTGAAAAAATTGCACACAAAATAGAAGATTCATCGGTTGTAGGTGCGGTGAATCGTACCGCCTCGGCTATAGTTGGTCTGAGGACGCGAGTTATAGCCACTTATCTTTTTACTTTCGCTGCATATACGGCAATTATTACAATACTTGCAATGATCTTAAAGGGAACCGTGGCATCAACGTTTACTGCAGTTTCAAACAGCATTGCGGCATTATGTATGGCTGTAGCTGCTATTCCATTTGCATCTTACGGTAAGACCCTGTCGTCAGCCCTCATTGAATCAAAATATGCAGTCGGCCTTTTGAAGCTGCTTGGCTTCAATCCGAATAAGCTTTGGTCTGAAGAGGTGAGAGGACGCCATACCGTGGCTTTCATTCTCGGTACTGTCTCAGGTCTTTGCACCATCGTTGTTGACCCCATGTGGATATTTATTTTGATGGCGGCTCTGCTGTTTATCTATACGATCTTATCCACCCCCGAGTTTGGTGTTGTATGTATTGCATTCTTAATGCCGTTCATTCCAACAATGGCCCTTGCGGGACTCACGATATTCGTCTCCATTGCATTCATTATCAAGATCATCAGAGGGAAGCGCGTAGTATCCTTTGCACGGATCGATTTCTTCGTTGCGCTCTTTGCAGTAATGATCCTGCTTGCGGGGATCATATCTCTTTCTCTTGGTTCTCTTGCACCTGCATTCCTTTTCGTATGCTTCCTTGCAGTTTATTTCATTATATCCTGCTGTATCAGAAGCAAGGACTGGCTCCGCAGGATAATCTTTGCGATCATTACTTCTGCGACTGCTGTCGCACTTTATGGTATCGTGCAGTACGCATTCGGTACGTTTGGCGCAAACGCGTGGCTCGACTCAGACCTTTTTGAGGGTATTTCGGGACGAGCTGTCTCAACTCTTGAAAACCCCAATATGCTCGGTGAGTATCTTATCCTGATAATTCCCATGGCACTGTCTCTCTTCCTTGCAAAAGGAGAGAGTACCAAGAAGTTCACCTTCATGTGTGCCGCATCCATGTGTATGTGTCTCATCCTTACATGGAGCCGCGGAGCATGGCTCGGATTCATGTTCTCGCTGGTAATATTCCTTCTTATCTGGAACAAGAGATCCATGTGGCTCTTTGCCGGCGGAATTATCGCACTTCCTTTCCTGCCGATCATTTTGCCGGATTCCATTATCAACCGCTTTGCAAGTATCGGTAACCTTGCAG
>CAYYRY010000076.1:0-7559 GCA_964474245.1 uncultured Ruminococcus sp.
AACTCATGAGGATATTCACACTTCAGGAGTATTGGCAGAAGCTTGCCGAGGAGCACGTGCCGCGTTTGTCCTATAAGTCCGCGGGACTTGAGTACGGCGAGTGGCATCATGCGGCGAAGGCAAAGCTTCTTGAGCTTCTCGGAGACTTCCCCGAAAAGGTGCCGCTGAACCCGGAGATACAGTATTCCGTGGATCAGGGCGACTATATCAGGCAGAGAGTCGTCTTTGACGTTGACAAATATATGTCCGTCCCCGCCATAGTGCTTATTCCGAAGAGTGCCAAGCGGGACAGGAGCACGCCCGCTATTCTTTGCAGCCACGGGCACGGCCCTTTCGGCAAGGATTCCGTAGTTGGCATGACGGGTACTCCCGACAGGGCGGCAGACATAGCGGCGGCTAACTACAACTTTGCCGAGCAGATGGCACGTGAAGGCTTCGTTACCATCTCCCCAGACCTTCGCGGCTTCGGTGAGAGACGGGACAAGTACGACTCCATCGACATCCCCCGTGACCCCTGTAACCTCAATTACGTAAAGGGAAGCATATTCGGTGTATATCCCCTGACCCTCAATATATGGGACTTTATGTGCTGCATCGACTATCTTGAGACCATGGACGAGGTAGACCCCAACCGTATCGGTATGATGGGTATGTCTCAGGGCGGTACCATGACCACCTTCGTTACCGCGGTCGAGAGCCGCATCAAGGCGTGCGATATCATAAGCTACGTGAATCCCTTTGATGCCTTCGGTATCCGCGACGGTAACTTCTGCGGTTCGCAGGTTTTGCCGAACCTTTATAAATATCTCGACACCTTTGACGTGGCGGGACTCATCTCCCCCCGTCCGTGCCTTATGGAAATGGGCATTTACGACGCCTGCTTCCCATTTGAGGACCTTTGGAGAGGGTACGAGGAAACAAAGCGTATCTTTGAAGCAGCGGGTGCCGCTGACAAGCTCTTCACCGACATACACCCCCACGGTCACGCATACTCAGGCGTGAAGGCACCGGAGTTCTTCAAAAACAATCTGTAAAAAACAAAAACAATATACATAACCTAAGAAAGGACAAAATACACAATGAAAATCGTAGTAAGCAAAGACGCAAAGGCACTTGGCTGCAACGCAGCTGATTACATCGCAGGTCTCATCAACGAGGCTATCGCTAAGAAGGGGGAGGCAAGGATCATCCTCTCCACAGGAGCTTCCCAGCTCACAACTCTTGAGCCTCTTATCGAGAGAGATATCGACTGGTCAAAGGTAACAATGTTCCACCTTGACGAGTACGTTGACCTCCCCGAGACTCACATCGCAAGCTTCCGCAAGTACCTCAAGGAGAGATTCATTCAGAAGATCAACCTCAAGGCTGCTCACCTTGTTGACGGCACACCCGAGGGCATTGCTGCTCTCACCGCTGAGCTCAGAAGCGCACCCATCGACGTAGGTCTTATCGGTATCGGCGAGAACGCACACATCGCGTTCAACGACCCGCCGGCAGATTTCGATACAAAGGAAGCATACATCGTAGTTAACCTCAACGATACCTGCAAGATGCAGCAGGTAGGTGAGGGATGGTTTGCTACCATTGACGACGTTCCGAAGCAGGCTGTTTCCATGACCGTTCATCAGATCCTCCAGTGCGAGCAGATCGTTTCCTGCGTTCCTTATGCTGTTAAGGCTAATGCTGTAAGAAACACTCTCGAGAACGACAAGACCAACCTTATCCCCGCTACTATCATGAAGGGTCACAAGAACTTCGCACTCTTCGTTGACGAGGACTCCTTCTCCAAGGTAGACGAGAGCAAGATCCGTCCCGCAGAAGGTGTAGACTACACAGTAGAGCGCGTATAATTTAATATTCTTCACGCGGCATTCTCATGAGGGTATGCCGCGTGTCGAGCCTATTGAAAGGAATATTTCACTAAAATGACAAACGTAAAAGATACAGTAAATAAACCGTGCCGCCCCGTCAAGGTGCTTCAGTTTGGCGAGGGAAACTTCCTCAGAGCCTTCGTTGACTACATGATCGACGTTGCAAACGAGGCGGGAGTGTACGACGGAAGTGCAGTACTCGTTCAGCCCATCAATGCTCCTCCTATGAAGTTCTTCGCCGAGCAGGACAGCGTGTATAACGTTATCCTTCGCGGTAAGAAAAACGGCGAGACCGTTGACGGCTCACGTACCGTGACGAGCGTTGAGAAGGTTATCTCATCATATGCCGATTATGAAGAGTTTATGAGTTACGCCGCTTGCGAGACCCTTGAAGCTGTGGTATCCAACACCACCGAGGCAGGTATCGTTTATGACGAAAATGATTCCTTTGAGTTTACCCCTCCGAACAGCTATCCCGGAAAGCTTACCAAGTTCCTCTACGAAAGATATAAGGCATATAACGGCGACCCCTCCCGCGGACTCGTTATCTATCCCGTTGAGCTTATCGAAAACAACGGTAAAAAGCTCCGCGAATGTGTTCTGAAGCTTGCGGATCGCTGGGAGCTCGGAGAGGACTTTTTAAAATGGATCGACGCTGCTTGTATGTTCTGCAGTACCCTCGTTGACCGTATCGTTACCGGCTACCCCAAGAAGCCGGGTGAGGCTGATGCAATTTGCGAAAAACTCGGATGCCGCGATAATCTTATCGATATCTGTGAGCCCTTCGGACTTTGGGTCATCGAGGCACCCGACACGGAAAGAGCCGAGAAAACTCTCCCCCTGAACCGTGCAGGTCTTCCAGTTATCTTCACCGACGATCAGAGACCCTACAGAGAGAGAAAGGTGCGCATCCTCAACGGAGCACACACGTCCTTCGTTCCTGCGGCTTTCCTCTCGGGACAGAGCATCGTCCGCGACTGTATGGCTGACGGCGTTATCCGTCCCTTCATCGACCGCTGTATCTACGGCGAGATCATGCCTACGCTTACTCTCCCTGCAGACGAAGTGAAGGCGTTTGCTGACTCCGTTTGCGAGAGATTTGAGAACCCCTTCATTGATCACGAGCTTATCTCCATTTGCCTTAACTCCGTTTCCAAGTGGCGTGCGAGAGTTATGAAGAGTCTTCTTGAATCCGCTGAAAAGAACGGAAAGGTACCCGAGTGCCTTACCATGTCCTTTGCCGCTCTTTGTGAGTTCTACGCCCGCGGCAAAAAGTGTGACGATGGCTTTGTGGGAAGTCGTGAAGTAAACGGCGAGACGGTAAGTTATAAGATATCCGATGACGCCGCTGTTATCGACTTCTTTGCAGAGAACGGTAAATGCGAGGACGTACTGATGCGCTTTGCTTCTAACGAATACTTCTGGGGTATGGACCTCACAAGTGTTCCCGGATTTATTGAGACGGCGGAAAAGTACCTCAGTATCATAAGATGCGACGGAGCCGCTGCAGCCATGAAGATTGCCGCTGAGGCGTGAGATAAGGTAGGTTGAAGCTTACATATAGTAAACTGAAAAGGAAATATCAATATGAAATTTGTTAAGATCACACCTGAAGATAACGTGGGCGTTGCTCTCGTTGACTTAAAGTGCGGAGAGGTTGCCCTTGACGTTACACTTACCGAGGACATCCCCGCAGGTCATAAATTTGCAGTCAGACCCATCGCTGAGGGCGAGAACGTAATAAAGTATTCCGCCCCCATCGGCAGAGCTACCTCCGACGTGGCTGTAGGCGCATGGGTACATACACACAACACAAAGACCAATCTTGACGGTATTCTCGAATACAAATATACCCCCGCACCGATTCCCGAGAAGGCGGGCAAGACCGTAAATTTCAAGGGATTCAAGAGAAAGGGAGGCAAGGTAGGTATCCGCAACGAGATCTGGGTCATCCCCACAGTCGGATGTGTAAACTCCCCCGCTGAGGTCATGGTCAAGGAGGCTGAAGCGCTTGTGAAGGGCTCCGTTGACGGCGTATTTGCACTCACTCATCCCTTCGGCTGCTCACAGCTCGGCGGCGACCATCTGAACACACAGAAGGCACTTGCCGGCCTCGTACACCATCCAAACGCAGGTGGTGTTTTAGTACTCGGCCTCGGATGCGAGAACAACAACCTTGACGAGTTCAAGAAGGTGCTCGGCGAGGTTGACCCCGAAAGAGTGCGCTTCCTCAACTGTCAGGACGTGGAAGACGAGGTGGAAGCAGGACTTGATATCCTCCGCGAGCTTATAGAGATCGCATCTAAGGACGTTCGCGAAGACGTACCCTCCTCTGAGCTGATCGTAGGCCTCAAGTGCGGCGGCTCCGACGGATTCTCCGGAATTACCGCTAACCCTACCGTCGGCGTGTTCTCCGATATGCTTGTTTACGGCGGCGGCTCCGCTATCCTCACGGAGGTTCCCGAAATGTTCGGTGCAGAGACTCTTCTCATGGACCGCTGTGAAAACCGTGAGCTCTTTGACAAGACCGTCAGCCTTATCAACGACTTCAAGGAATACTTTATGCGCTACGGTCAGACCGTATACGAAAACCCCTCCCCCGGAAATAAGAAGGGCGGTATCACCACTCTTGAGGATAAGTCCCTTGGCTGTACACAGAAGTGTGGTGCGGCGGCGGTGCGAGACGTCATCGGCTACGGCGACCCTGTGGTGACACGTGGACTCAACCTCCTTTCCGCCCCCGGCAACGACCTTGTGGCATCAACGGCTCTCGCTGTTTCGGGTGCACATCTCGTTCTCTTTACAACGGGCAGAGGAACCCCCTTCGGCTGTCCCGTTCCCACGGTAAAGATATCCTCCAATACTCCCCTCGCGGAGAAGAAGCACGCATGGATCGACTTCAACGCAGGTGTGGTTTGCGAGACGGGCGATATTGAGGCTTGCGGAAGCGACCTCTTTGATTACGTAATTGCTCTTGCTTCGGGTGAGGTCAAGACCAACAACGAGATGTACGGTATGAAGGGAATCTCCATTTTCAAGGACGGCGTAACTCTCTGATGGGGAGGCATATTTAAATGAGAACACTTATATATAACGTAAGCCTCGTGGATGCGGACGGCGTCACTCCCGGTGCCGCAGTGCTTATCCGTGACGGCAAGATCGAGTACGTAAGCCGTGACGGAGCCATGATACTCCCCGCTGTGGACGAATCCGTAGACGGTGAGGGACAGTACCTCTCCGCGGGATTTATTGATATTCACGTTCATGGCGGCGGCGGACACGACTTTATGGACGCCACAGAGGAAGCCTTCAAGGGTGCCATGGCGTCACACATGAAGCACGGCACCACCTCCATCGTACCCACGACCCTTACGGCTGAGGATGACGAGCTTCGCCGTGTATTTGCGGTTTCCCGCCGTGTCAAGGCATCACGCGAGGCTGAGGGACTTCCCGAGATCTTGGGACTACACCTTGAAGGACCCTACGTTGAGCCGTCAATGGCAGGAGCACAGGACCCCAAGTATATAAAGGTCCCCTCCGACCTCTCGTGGAAGAAGATCGTGGAGGAAACAGACGGAGACCTTCTCATATGGACGGTGGCTCCCGAGCTTGAGGGAGCTGACGAGATGGCGGAGGCGCTTCGTGACAGCGGTATCATCTTCTCCGCAGGTCACAGCGCGGCAAAGTACACTGACGCTCTTCGTGCCATCAAGGCAGGCTACACCATGGCTACCCATCTGTACAGCAGTATGTCCACCATAATCCGTGAAAACGGCTACAGAGTACCGGGACTTCTTGAAGCGTCACTTCTTCACGACGAGATATGCGCCGAGGTCATAGCCGACGGACTTCATCTTCCCCCCGAACTTCTGAAGCTCATCTATAAGACCAAGGGTCGTGACAGAATGGTCCTCGTCACCGACGCCATGAGAGGCGCGGGTATGCCCGACGGAGAGTACCTTCTCGGCAGTCTCAAAAAGGGTCAGCTCGTTTCCGTATTTGACGGCATCGCCCATATGCCCGACGGCATTTCTTTCGCGGGAAGCGTTGCCACCGCTGACAGACTTGTGAGAGTCATGACCCGCATGGCGGGTATCCCGCTGAATGAGGCTATTGCCATGCTGACGGTGAACCCTGCACGTGAGGTGGGAGTTGATGACCGCAAGGGTAAGGTGGAGGTTGGATACGATGCGGATCTCATACTTTTTGACGATTGCATAAATATCAGATCAATCTGGTGCAGAGGTAAAAGGACCGTATGATCTACCGCGAATCATTTGCGGTTGAATGTGGCATTGACACCTATGAAATAACTGTTTTTGCCACGGAACGAGCCGTGACGGGAATCTTTCGCGGACGGTGCGGAAGTGAAACTCCGAATGAGATAACAAGCAAAACTGCAAGGCAGATCAGAGAGTATTTTGGCGGAAACCGAAAACAGTTTTCCATCCCCTTGGACTTGACGTTAGGGCCCGACGTGACTCCGTTCAGGCTTCGCGTTTGGCAGGAGCTGATGAAGGTACCGTTTGGCGAAACTGTGACCTACGGTGAGCTGGCACGCCGCATAGGCAAGCCCTCTGCCGCAAGGGCCGTAGGCGGTGCCGTGGGCATGAATCCTTTGCTCATCGCCGTGCCTTGCCACAGAGTCGTGGCTAAGGACGGTATCGGAGGCTTTTCCGCGGGTGTTGATCTGAAGAGTTGCCTTATGCGACTTGAAGGGATTTTGAATGATAGTGAAGCTGTCGCAAAATAACTCAGTCCGATAAAATTAATATAACACGCTGCATCTGCTTTACACTTCGAAGCAGGTGCAGCTTTGTTTTCGTGTAATTCATATAAAAATTCATAATACTCAGAAAAACGCAAAACTTTTTCGCTTTAACTGCGACTAATAAACGGAGGGCAAAAAGCACGCATTTGCTCTGAAAGAGGGGTGATCATGCTGAAGATACATAATGATGACTTGCCGCTTTATGAAAAATGTCGAAACGGCGACTCTGAAGCAATTGCGGAAGTAATAAAGACCTATGGTGAACTTTTAGCACTTTATATTAACGGATTTGTCAGTAACATCGGTACTGACGAGGAGTTGATGGAGGACTCTGTATGCGACATGGTCATGAACAGATACCGTTACAGAGGAAATTCAAGTCTGAAAACGTATCTGTTTGCCATAGGCAGAAATAAGGCGATTGACTATCTCCGCAGGTCTGCTAAATACGGAATTGATCTCATAGAGGATCACGAGACGTATCTTCATGATAAGAACTCTCTTGAAGACATGGCCATTAAGCACGAGCGACACCGTGAACTGTGACGTGCTATGGAAGAACTGAGTGAAAGCTACCGTACTCTGCTGTATCTGCTGTATGGAGAGGGGACTGACGGTACAGATGTCAAGCCGCTTGAGTCTGTAAAAGAACTTATTGTGTCCACTTACAGACAGTATGGAGTATCTATGTGGATGGCATACAGGAAATTTAGAGATTTGGATACCGGAAAAGAGAGAGTAATATATATTACTACGGACTTGATGAAGATACGGTTAACGATGACACAGAAAAACGTATAAGTGAAGATTTTGATCCGTTTTATAACTATCCCGAAATACGTCTCAACGAAATGTTCTGCCGCGTGGGCAGGTATGCAGAATAATATTTGCTTTTAAAAACGAATAATAAAAGATGC
>CAYYRY010000077.1:0-7533 GCA_964474245.1 uncultured Ruminococcus sp.
ATACGCCGACGGTAAGCTGTACTTTGACGCCGGTATCCCCGAGGTGAGAGCGCTTGTTGCCGACGGCGTGCGCGAGATAGTTGAAAACTATGACGTGGACGGTATCGTCTTCGACGATTACTTCTATCCTTACCCCGTGGACAACGCGGAGTTTGACGACGCCGACACCTACAAAAAATACGGCGGCAATTACGCCTCTGTTGCCGACTGGCGTCGGGATAACATAAACACCCTCATCAAGCTTTGCTACGACACCGCAAAAGATGCCTATGCCGAATGTCTCTTCGGCGTAGCCCCCGGCGGAGTATGGCAGAACAACAACGGTTCAAACGGCGGCTCCGATACCGCAGGCTTTGAGACTTACCACAGCCTCTACTGCGATACTCTCGCATGGATAGAGGGCGGATACATAGACTACGTCTCCCCTCAGATATACTGGACCTTCGACACATCGGGAACCCCCTTTGCCCACCTTACCGAATGGTGGAACGCAAAGCTTGACGGCACAGGAGTGAAGCTGTGGATATCCCACGGCGCATACCGATATGAGGAAGGCGATTGGTCCGACCCCGCTGGCGAGATGAAAGCACAGGTGGAATACGGAAGAAGCATTCTTTCTTACCGTGGAAGTGTGTTCTACGGCTACGACGAGATACGGGGCAACGATTTCGGTCTCTCTGAGGAGCTGTGCGACGTATATAAAAACGAGATCATCTACTGTGACCCCGCCTCCTCGGGAGCAGGTCTCAGCATCACCTCCCATTACTACGGCGAAGAATGTACCGTCGGTAAGATCACGATATCGGGACTTTCCGACCCATCCGTTGGACTGAGTTGCAACTCAGTGGGAGTCAGCAGAAAGAAGGACGGCAGCTTCAGCCTTGAGGTGAATGTCACCTACGGACAAAACCTCTTCAACTTCACCATGGGAGAGACCACCCACACCCTTCTGTTATACGGAAAATAATGGTCTTATAACGCAAAGCATAAAACATTACATGATTACCAAATCGGAATGGAGTTTATATGAGAGCTTACGAAAGATTTTTAAACTACGTTAAATTTGATACTAAGAGCGACGATACCTCCGGTGTCACACCGTCAAGCGAGGGTCAGCGTGTTCTGGCGGACGCGCTGTGTCAAGAGCTTCAGAGCATCGGCGCAGAAAACGCCCGCGTGGACGAAAACGCATACGTTATGTGTTCTCTTCCCGCAACGGACGGATATTCCGACGCAGTATCCGTGGGATTTATCGCCCATATGGATACCTCCCCCGATTTTTCGGGAAAGGACGTAAAGGTTCAGATCATCGAAAATTACGACGGAGGTACGGTCGCCCTCGGCACTTCGGGCAGAGTGCTTGATCCCGGTGAGTTCACCCATCTGCAGAGCCTCAAGGGACGTACTCTTATCACCACCGACGGCACTACCCTTTTAGGTGCAGACGACAAGGCCGGTATTGCAGAGATCATGACAGCCATCGAGCGCATAATCAAGGGAAACGTCCCCCACGGTCCCCTTTCCTTCTGCTTCACCCCCGACGAGGAGATCGGCGAGGGCGCCGATCACTTCGACACCGCAGCCTTCGCCACCCAAGCAGCATACACCGTTGACGGCTCGTGCGAGGGTGAGATAGAATTCGAAAACTTCAATGCCTATGCGGCAAAATTTGAAGTGACCGGTAAAAACATACACCCCGGTGATGCCAAGAACAAGATGATAAACGCCGCACTGGTTGCACATGAGATAGTGTCCCTCCTTCCCGGAATGGAGACCCCTGCCCACACGGAAGGCTACGAAGGCTTCTACCACCTGTGCTCCGTCACAGGTCACGCCGAGTCGGCAGAGCTCGACTTCATTATCCGCGACCACGATGCATCCATGATGAACGCCCGTATCGCCACCCTCAGACACATCGAAAAACTCCTATGCGAAAAGTACGGCGAGAGTACCGTCCGTCTCACCGTGCGCGAGCAGTACAGAAATATGCGCGAGATAATCGAGCGTAACTCATACATCGTTGATACCGCAAGGGAGGTCATCACCTCCCTCGGTATGACACCCATCTCCAACCCCGTCAGAGGCGGCACGGACGGAGCGCGCATCAGCTTCATGGGTATCCCCTGTCCCAACCTCGGCACGGACGGCTATGCATTCCACGGCCCCTATGAGCACATCACCGCAGAGGGAATGGATGCCTCCGTAGACATCATCCTCGGACTTGTGGATGCATACGCCAAGATGAAAAAGAACTGAACCGCAGCGCAAAAATTTACATTATATCCCTTGATTTGACCCGACCCATATATTATACTGTCACCGTATTTACACAGAAAGACGAGGATATCCCATGATATACGAATTTAAAGAGCTGACGTACAGGGCCCGCAGTGTTCGTGTTTTTGACAGGACACGCCCTGTCGGTGAAGATAATCTGAGGCACTTCATCGAATGTGCAAGGTACTGTCCCTCAGCCGCAAATCTTCAGCCCCTGAAGTACAGGCTTTGCTTCAAAAACGAAGAAACCGACAAGATATTCCCCCTAACCCGTTGGGCGGGATATCTGAAGGACGTAAAGCTCCCTCCCGAGGGCAAGGATCCAACTGATTACATAGTAATCTGCCACGACACCGACGTATGCCAAATCACGCCCTATTCAACCATGGACGCAGGCATCGCCGCACAGACCATAAACCTTGCTGCCTGCGAAAGAGGCTACGCCTGCTGTATGATAGGCTCATTTGAAAAGAATGAGCTTACCTCACTCCTTTCCCTTCCCGTCAATCTCGTCCCCGTGCTCGTTCTCGCCCTCGGTACTCCGGCGGAAGCTCCCATAATCTGCTCAGTCAACGAGGAAGGCAGTATCAAATACTTCCGCGACAAGGCAGGCCTCCACTTCGTACCAAAGCGAAGCGAAAAGGATGTACTCATAAAATGAGAAAAAGCAAGGAAAAGAAACCAAATCACGGATCAAAAATCCTTCCCATAGCCGGTGTGATCACGTCCCTTGCGGGAATTATCGCAGTATTCGTAATAAGGCAGACATTCATGATGTCCGTAAAGGACGCCGTCCTGTCCGACGGCTTTGCCCCCATCGCCAAGGAGAATTTCGAGCTGTATTTCAAGCTGTCGCTGATAATGTGTACCGTGCTATTCGTGCTGTGCCTTCTGTCAGGCGTCACAAACTTCATTCTGAAGGACTCCGCAGGGCGTTTTTCAGCGCTGAGTGTTAAAACAGCCCCCATTCTGTCCGCTTTGGCAATGGTGGTACTGTCCGCGTTTTACGCGTATCTCACCTATGACAATGAGTTTCCCATAGCACATTACCTGATACTCCTCGGAATATCGGAGGGCGCCGTACTTCTCCTGCCCCCGTCTCTTTACCGCATATGCTGTGCATCAGCAAACAAACCTACTAATACTTCTGGAAGGAACTGAATAACATGAACACAAGTTTGATCCGCCGTGCTCTGGCGCTTGTGATATGCGTCCTCACGGTGCTGAGCCTCTCCCCCCTCACGGTCAGCGCAGAGTTTAACTCCACACTTAATCTTTCAAACGTTGAAATGAACGAAAAGGGCGACGGCTACTATTGGGACAATCCTACCCGCGTCCTGACCCTCGACGGCTTCTCCCTTGACACGGACAGTGATTTCGGTCTGAAGCTCCCCGAAAACGCCACCGTAAAACTGGTGGGCACAAACCGCATCAGTGCATCAAAATACGCCCTCAGCAGTATGGGCAACATCACCTTCACAGGAAGCGGTACACTCATCATCGAGTCAGACGAGGTGGGTATCTACTCATACAGCAACAACCCGTCCCATAAGATCCGCATAACCGACGGAAAAATAAAAGTTACGGGAAAAACACAGGCAATCCTGTCGGAGCATGCCGAGATATCCGTGACAGGCGGCTCCCATGAATGTGTGGGAGGTATCAAAGGCAGAGTCTTTTCCATATCGGGCGGAAGCCTCGCGTCAGACGGCACGATCGACGTAAGCCATCAGTTCAGCATTAGCTGTGCCGATCTTGAAGCCTACTGCAAAGACAGCGCGGCGATCCGTTCAGGCAATCTCTTTGATACCGAGTACGTTAGTCTCATGTGCGGAAACGATTCCTCAAGCCTCACCGAAAAAGACACATATAACGGTGAGAGCTACGTAAATTTCACCCACACGTCAAAAGCTCAGAGAGCAAGTATTCTCTTCGGAGAGGGTACCCCCATCGCAGTAGACTATCTGCTGCTTGGCGCAGTTATTCTTCTTATCGCCGCGGCGATCGCTATTCCCTCGGTGAGAAAGCACAGAAAAACAAAGAAGCTCTACCGCGACCTTGATAAAGCAAAGCAGCAAAAGAAATAAGACTGAGCACAAAAAGACCGCTTAGCGAGAGGCAGTATCTCGCCAAGCGGTCTTTTCAGTTTAATCTTGATATTAAACTCTTCTGCTGAATACGAGCATATTGAATGTAACCTGCTCGTACTGTGTACCAACACCGATGGCTGCAAGGCAACCTGCCAAGCATCCCTTGTCCTTTGTTACGGGGATCTCCTGAATAAAGAGAAGCTCCCAACCGTCAACTGCTTCAGCCTGAATAATAGAAGCATACTGTCCAACAGCCTTGGAATAGCTGTCATTCTTGCTGATTGTAAGACCGATAGGTCCTGCTACTGTCTTATACTGCATCATAATAAAATTCCTCCGGAATGATCGGTACGCAAAGGTACTGCCTACCATGCGTCCGTAATTTACGGATAATCAACGCCGCCGTTGGGCCAATGGCAACGAAGCAAACGCTTGCATCCGCGATAAATGCCCTTAACAACTCCGTATTTTTCAATGGCAAGCTTCATATACTCGGAACAGCTCGGCTGAAAGCAACACGACTTTCTGACCTTTTCGGGAGCAAATCGCTGATACATCAGAATAAGCCAAATGGAAAGAGGCTTAGACGTCAAAGCGATCACAACAAGGAGCGCAAGAATGACAAGGAGTCTTACGACCCATGAGGGCGCAAAGATCATGCCGAGAACAAAGCCCGCTATGCAGAGAATGATCGGAATCAGACCCTTTAAAACAGAAACTTCAGGACGCACGATAACGCGGTCCGCGCTGTAGCTGTTGATCTGCGCCATCATGATCTCCATCGCCTTGGCAATGCTCTCTTCCTTAGACTCGCTGACTGTGGCATCAAACTGCCCTTGCTTTGGTGATTCCATGTACTGTTCCTTCTGCATTTTTGATAATATTCTACGGATTATGACAAATAACTTGAATAACATTTATAATAATACACTATTATTCCCAGTTTGTCAATAACAATCATTAAAAAAATCAAAATTTTGTTCATTTTCGGATAAAAACACTTTTTCAGGAGTAAAAATACACTTCCAGAGCAAACCGATTTTCAGGCATTCTGTCATATCCCCCCTATTTCTTGATGTTCGTGCATAAAAAGTTGCTGTAATTTTCAAAATAATTAATAAAATTTCACAAAACATCTATACAAACAGATTATTTTATGATATAATAAAGACACAGAAGAGAAGCGTGCTTCTCCGACGTTAGCTAAATAAAGGGGGCGAGGCTTAGTTTGAACGCATACGAAAGTTCAAAGCTCAGCCTTGTTTTGTTTCAAATAAAAAACACCTCCAAATTCAAAAGAAAGGCATGGACACACTATGAACATCTCTATTAACGGACGTCACTTAACAGTAAGACAGGATCTTCGCGATCTTATAGAAAAGAAGCTTTCCAAATTCGACAGATTTTTCCCCGGCGGTGCCGATGCTTCGGTCACCTGCCGTACAGAAAGAGAAGATAAGATCATCGAGATCACCATAAACGTAGGCAAGACCATCTTCCGTGCCGAAAAGGATGCCGATACGTTCCAGTCCGCTCTTGACGGATGCCTCAGCTCCATTGAACGCCAGATCAGAAAGAACAAGACTCGCCTTGAAAAGCGCATGAAGTCAGAGCTTAACATACCTGCCCCCGTCCTTGAGGACGACGCAGTTGAGGAAGAAGTACTCTTCGACATCCGCCGCAAGACATTCCCCATCGTTCCTATGTCCCTTGAGGAAGCTATCCTCCAGATGAACCTTCTCGGTCACGCATTCTATATGTACCTCGATGCTGACACGTCAAAGATGAGCGTGGTATACAAGCGCCACGGAAACACCTACGGCGTGATCACTCCCGAGGATTGATGCGGTTAAGAATCAATAATACTCCGGTATAATAACGTTACCGGCGCAGCTTCGTGAAAACCGAAAGCTGCGCCGGTAGCTTTTTTACTTCACAAGCTAATCAGTTAGATGCCACATCCCAAAGCTCCGCCCGAATCGCATCGTAATACTGCACAAAATCAAGCATGTGTAATTGTGCAATCCTACAAAACTGCAAATTTCGAAAAAACTTTCGAAAATTTATCCCCAAAAGGCTTTCTCAATCGTTATAGTATATAGAAACAAAAATTCAAGGGGAATTAACGGGATTTTTATAAGAGCGCTTTTTCCTATAGATTCGCCGGAAAGGAGTGGTGTTATATGGTTTGATTAATGCTTGCTGACACAGCTTATCTGTCAGATACTTGACGTGGAATTCAAAATATGATATATTATGAAAGGATTAAATTAGATGAATATTCCCGTCTATGTAAGCTCCGCACATATTTTTATATTGATTACACACCCAACTAAGGAGGTATCACAATGAAGAAATTTTTACCAATGCTTCTCGCAGCGGTAATGCTGTGCTGTATGATGGCATCGTCAGTATTTGCACTTAACTACGCACTTGCGCCACATGGTACACAAATCATGGAATTTTTACCTGTCAAAGATTGGTATAACGAAGCTTATGAATTTGTTAAAGCAGAATTCTTGATGTATCCGGAAGTAATAAAAACTGAGACTATACCTTCTGCATCCGGAGCCATCAGACAAACACGAAGCTTTTTGGGAGAAAAAGAAATAACCCGTGCAGAAGTTTCAGAAATAATACACCGTTACGATTGGAATGATGATACCCTTGGAAGCAAGTATAAAAACTCAATATGTACTGCGTTTAAAGATGTCCCTAATGGAAAGTCGATGACCCCCGCCGTACAGTGGGCGGCAGAGTGTGGCATCGTAAACGGAGTCGGCGGAAAGTACTTCGCCCCTAACCGCACCATCACCCGTGAGGAATTCGCCACCATCATGTACCGCTATACCGAGTACAAGGACATCGAGTGCGACACCACCGCCTCCCTTGCCTCCTTCCCCGACAGCGGTGATGTCTCCGCTTGGGCAAAGGACGCTGTGTCCTGGGCGGTAGGCGAAGGCCTCATCTCCGGTAAGCCGGGCGGTCTCCTTGCTCCGCAGGACACCATCACCCGCGCCGAGGTCGCACTGATCGTCTACCGATACAACAATTCCGTTCTCGCTCACAGAGATAATATGAAGTGATATTGTTCCACAAATAAAATAAAACCAAATCGAGTAGGAGGCTGACCATTAGTTGATCAGCCGACCTCTCACACCACCGT
>CAYYRY010000078.1:0-7487 GCA_964474245.1 uncultured Ruminococcus sp.
TACTTTTTTTATTTCTCTTTTTCATCATTTCACTATGATAGCAGTTGCTACTACTCTTTCACCGAAAATATAAGCACTTGAAGTAAGACGTTCACCGTTCATGATCATTATGGAAGAAGAACCGCCGTCGAGATTTGATGCGTTGACAGCACCGTAGGACAGCATGATCTCCGTCAGATCATCAAGGGTAGCTCCGAGACTTTCTATGGAACGTCCGTTGATAACAAGGAGAAGCATAGCACCGTCGGCACGCTGACCGATGGCTGTACGTGGGTTCAGACCGCCGCCGAGATAAGATGAAGCCGGCTGACCATTGATCACAAGTGCAGGGCCGTAGCTTGCAGCATACTGAATGCCGATGTCAAGGGCATGGGAGGCTGTCATATTACCGACATGGAGTATACCGTTTGCATCAATACCGGCAAGACTATAGGTGCTGCCCGGCTCACCCCATTTAAGCTCACCCTCGTATATGACGATACCGTCGGGGATACCGCCGGTACCCTGTCCGCCCGGATCATAAAATCCACCGGCATTGGTTCCTGCTACTGCTCCGTATTTGTCGATCATGTCGGCAACAGTAAGACCTGAATGTCCTGCCCCGTATTCACCGGGAATACCTACAAATACTCTTGACGGGTCGTCAATTATCATGAGCTTCCCGTTATAGGTTGAGCCGGTAATGTCGACTACCGTAATGCCGCTTTCTTTATTACCGTTTTCTTCTCCGTCAGAGGTTTCGGTGTCGGTTTCTGATGGGACGGTTATGATACCTCCGCCATTCCCCGAACCGTCAATTTGTGAATCATCGTTAGTATTGTTCTGCGGAAGCTGTATGAGGGATGAATCCGTAAGGTCATCGGTCAAGCCGCCTCCGCTGCCGTTGAGTATAGTGTCGATCTCATCGCTGCTCAGATAAATGTCCGCAAGAAACCCACCCGCTGAAGTTTCTTTAACCGATAATACAAATAATCTCTTTGCTGTGGGTGAGGGACCGTTGACAAGTATCCACATTACGCTGTAAAGTGTACCGATAAGAATTATGAGTACCGTTAATACAACGACCGGAATTCTAACCCAAAGGGAAGGTCCGCTGCGTCTTCTTTTATTTGTTCGTTTCAATTATACATTTCTCCGTTTTAGTGTTTATTTTGTTTTCCCGTCAGAATCGGGGGTAAAGCTTTCGTGCAGAGCCAGGATCGCCTTGACTATGCTTTGAATATAAAGGTTGTCCTCATAGCGACCGTTATCGAGATCTGTCAATATGATGACGGCGAAGGGGCGCTCGTGATATACAATTCCAAGGTCGCAGTAGGCACCAATGTCCCAACCGTATTTGTGAGCGCATTTGTTAGGGGAAACCGCGGTGGGGATCATCAGCCCGTGAATTGACGACAGCATTGCATTTTTCATTATGGCACCGTAACGGCTGTCGGATTCCGTGAATTCATAGAGTACTTTAACAAAGGAGATACAGTCATTTGCGGTCAGGTGCATAAATCCGTGAGAAGGTCCTTCAAATGCAAGCTCGCTCATCAGTTCCTTGTAAAATGATTCTCCGTACAATCTTGTCAGGGCACTGTAAGCAATGTTATCGCTGTACTTCATTGTATATTCAATCAGCTCACGGTAAGTTAAAGTGAAACCGTCAGCCTTATCCTGAATCATACCGGAGCCTTTTACGAACATAGTTTTGCTGTCGTATACCCACTCCCTTGAAAGATCATATTTTTCTTCACCCGGGAGGTATATGATATTTCCGTCCTTGTCGAGATTGGGATGCTGTCCTTCAAACAGAGCGTTTCCTTTATCATCATAAAGCGGCTTGCCGTCGGAGGTGAAATTTCTTTTGTTGTAATCGAATTCTTCGATCTCCTTAAGCAGGGCATACACATATGGCGCTTTGGTTAAGCTTGCGCCGTACATTGCATCGTCTGCATTGTATGAGAAGGTGTAACCCGTAGAAAGATCCACGTAGGCAAATGCAACCTGAGCCGGAGTTTTGAGGACATCTGTGTCTTCACTTGCGTTTGACTCATCAGATGTGTCGCCCGGTATGATCTCATTTTTGTGTATATGTATTGGTCTGTTATCGATCTTCAACAGTTCAAGCAGAGTGTCGTAAGCATCAGCCTGAGCAGAAAAATCATTCTGTGCCGCTTCTGCATATGACTTGACCATCTCATAAAGCCTGTCAATCTCGCTTTCGGTGTCAAGCGGAACGGTATCTTCAGTTATATCTGCTGATGGAACGCCGCTATCCTCAGCAGATGATGACGCTTTACTTTGGCTTACCGTCTCTTTTGTAAAACCGATATCTGATGAAGCTGCTTCACCGCCCGAAGTCTTCGATTCACCTGATAAAAGCAATGCGGCATTGAGCAGTATGGAGAATACAAGAATAACCGTGATGAAAATGGTTAAAGCCGTCAGAAACTTTATCTGTCCGTTTAATCGCTTTCTTTGTCTGAGACTCATTTGCGAATCGGTATTTCTGTTTTCGTTTACGGTTGGTTTATGAGGTGTTTGGTTCATTTGTCGGTTGCCTCGAGAAAAAAGAAAATTGTCAGATTATATCTAATCAGTATTATACGACGGTTAGTTGCTTTTTGCAATAGCTATGAAGCAAATACAACGTATATATTCCAGATTATGACGTCAGGGACGTCATAAATATACAGCAACAAAAACAATTCCCGAAGAGCACCTGTATAAATACGTCTTCGGGAATAAAAATATTGCTGATTACGATATGACAGTCACTTTATTCAACGAAGTCGAATTCGATACCGGATACTGATACTGTGTCACCTTCTTCACAGCCTGCTTCGCGGAGCCTGTCAATGATACCGCCTCTGATTAGGGACCTTTCGAAGTACATGAGAGATTCCTTGTCGTCAAAATTGACACGGTTGACAAGCTTGTCTACCCATTCGCCTTCAACGATGAACGCTGCATTATCAGCCCTGCGGATAGTGACGGCTTCTGAACCGGACAGATCGTCTTCAACCTCCGCCTCGGGAATGATCTCGGACTCATAGGTAACTACGGGAGGAAGCGTTTCAAGGATCTTCGCTGTCTTTGTAATAAGCTCACGCAGATTGAGCTTGGTACCTGCGGAAATATAAACGACCTCAAAGCCGTGCTTTGCCGCTTCAGCCTCAAGCTCAGCCGCTTCTTCCGAAACCTCCGGAATCTCAGGGAATTCTTCCTCTCCGTTTACCATAAGATCAGCCTTGTTTGCGGCAATTATACGAGGGAGAGAAGCGAGGGTGGGGGAGAACTTCTCAAGCTCATCAGAGATGACCCTGAAGTCCTCAACCGGAGTTCTGCCTTCGGTGCCCGCAACATCAATAACGTGAATAAGCATACGGCAACGTTCAATATGTCTAAGAAAGTCGTGACCGAGACCGAGTCCGTCGGACGCACCCTCAATGAGACCGGGAATGTCAGCGGCAACGAATCCTGCCTCACCCCCGAGACTTACGACACCGAGACTCGGTTCAAGAGTGGTGAAGTGATACTCAGCTACCTTGGGACGTGCGGCAGAGATAGCTGCAAGAAGGGAGGATTTACCGGCAGAAGGAAGCCCTACAAATCCGACGTCGGCGATCATCTTAAGCTCAAGGATGACCTCCTTGTCCTCGCCCGGGAGTCCGTTCTTTGCAAAACGGGGGATCTGACGGGTAGGTGTAGCGAAGTGCTTGTTACCCCAGCCGCCTCTGCCTCCCTTGCATAGAATGAAATCCTCATCGTCGTACATATCCTTGATTATCTTGCCGCTTTCGGGATCCTTGATAAGAGTACCTCTCGGCACCTTAATAATAACGTCTTCTCCGTTCTTACCGTGGAACTTTGCACCTGCACCGTCAGCACCGTGCTCAGCGGCGAATTTTCTTTTGTAACGGAATGCTAAAAGTGTGTTGACGGAGGGATCACATCTGAAAACGATGTTACCGCCGTTTCCGCCGTCGCCGCCGTCGGGACCTCCCTTGGCAACATACTTTTCGCGTCTGAAGGAAACAGCACCGTTACCGCCGTTTCCCGCCTTAACGTGAATTTTAATTTTATCTATAAACATCTGTAACTCCGGTTAAAATCATACTCAGGTGAAAAGGCTGTTATATCTTGCTATACATTCGTCGATGATCTTACGCGCCTCTTCGGGACCTCTGAGCTCGTCAACGTTAGTTTCAAGATTCTCAAGCTGCTTATACACCTTGAAGAAATGACTCATTTCATTGAAAATGTGATTGGGCAGGTCAAAGACTGACTTGTACATATTATAGTTTGGCTCTGAGTGGGGAATAGCGATGATCTTTTCATCGGGGCTTCCCGAGTCGATCATGTTGATGACTCCGATGGGATAAACGTCAACGAGAGTCATGCTGTCGATAGGCTCGGAGCATATAACGAGAACATCAAGAGGGTCATTGTCCTCAGCATATGTACGTGGAATAAAGCCGTAGTTAGCGGGATAATGCGTGGACGTGTAAAGAATTCTGTCGAGACGCATAATGCCTGTTTCCTTATCAAGCTCATACTTCAGCTTGCTGCCCTTGGAAATTTCAATAACTGCGGAAAAGCTTTCGGGATTTATTCTTTTGGGATTGATGTCATGCCAGATATTCATAATATTAAACCGAACCTTTCTGTATTTTGAGCTTTAAATTAGCTTATGAGACTTGTTTTTGCAGTTTACGACCGTTAAGTAATATGTTACTTTATCATTTCCCGTGCGACATCGCCGAGAATTTCACATCCGCGTACTATATCCTCGTCAGAGGGAGTGGAATAGTTAAGACGGAATGACTGAGAGGGAGCTGCGGGATCAGCGTTAAAGGTCGCACCGGGAACCACCGCTACCTTCTTTTCCAGCGCCTTCTTTACGAATTCAGCTGCATCAAGCTCATCAGGGAGGGTACACCAAATGAACAGACCTCCTTCGGGACGGGTATATTTGATGCAGGCGGGGAGATTCTTATCAAGGGTATCAAGCATAAGGGCGCACTTACTTCTGTAGAGATCACGGATCTTTTCAATATGACCGTCAAGATCGTATTCGTTGATGAAGCGGTGGCAGAGCATCTGGAAGAAGTTGTTGGTGTGAACGTCTTCGACCTGCTTTGCGATGACCATCTTCTGTATGATCTCACGGGGACCGCGGACAAAGCCTACTCTCATACCTGCGGAGAGGATCTTTGAGAATGAGGAGCAATAGATAACGATACCTTCAGTGTCCATGGACTTGATGGTGGGTACCTCTTCACCTGAGAAACGAAGCTCGCCGTAGGGGTTATCCTCGATTATTATCAGAGAATGGCGAAGAGCGATATCGTAAACCTTTTTCCTGTTTTCGAGTGTTGAGGTAATTCCGCCGGGATTATGGAAGGTGGGAATGAGATAGAGTATCTTCGCATTGGGCGTAGCCTTGATCGTTTCCTCAAGGGCGTCGGTGTCGATACCGTCGTCACCGAGAGGAACACCGACTGTAACAGTACCGCAGGAACGGAAAGCGTTGAGAGCACCGATGAATGTGGGGTTCTCACAGATGACGGAGTCGCCCTCGTTGCAGAGTGCCTTGCAGGCAAGCTCGATACCCTGCTGACCGCCTGTGGTGATTATGGTCTGATCACCCTCTCTGCAGATTGAGAAACGTTCCTTCATTCTCTTGTCAACGTCAGCTATAAGGGGAGCATAACCCTCTGTAGTGCCGTACTGAAGAGCGACGGTAGAGTGGTTTGCGAAAATGTCAGCGGCAAGAGCACCGAACTCCTCAGCGGGGAAGGAGAGAGGTGAAGGGTTACCCGCTGCAAAGCTGATTATAGTGGGGTCTGCGAGAGATTTGAATATTTCACGTATAGCGGATGGCTTCATAGAAGCAAGCTTGTCTGAAAAAATGTATTCCATATGAATCTTATCCTTTTGATATAATGAGATTTATTAATATATTTTATCACACCTCGCCAAACAATACAAGAGTTAAGGCGGAAAAGTTACTCGGAAAACAAGGATTTTGTAAACATTTACATAAAACCGCAACGGATTTATTTCGCCTCCTTGAAAAAAACGTTTGAATATGGTACAATAAGGCGAATATAAACGTAAAACTATATGGCTATCGGAGACTTACAGTAATGAAAAATTTCATTGAAAACGTAAAAAGAACGCTTACAGGCGCCTGTGTTATAAACACCGTGCTTATAACACTGCTATATATTCTCGGCTACATAACGAATACAGGCGGGGGAACTGCGTGGATCCCGAAGTTCAATATAATGTGGATGGTGCTGGGTGTGTCATTCGTTTTATCCATCGCTGAAAGAATTCTCGAGCTTAAGGGGAGCTTTGCAATAAAGCTTATGTGTCATTTCGCCCTCTGCGTTGCAGGATTTCTTCTTGTGTTTATAGTTTGCGGAGGTTATGGAAACAAGTCCGGTTCCATCGTTATCGGCACATTCCTCTTCGTTATTGCCTACGTGATCGTCAACGGCATTCGCTTTGCAGTTACGGGAAGACTCAAAAACTTAGGCAAGCAGGATGACGATTATCAGCCTCTTTTCGGTAAAAAGGAAAACAATTAAGTTCCGTAAAAGAAAAACTAAAAAAACTATTTACAAATGCGCTCACTTAGGGTAAAATATTAAGAGAAACAAAATCAAATATTAATGAATGGAGAGAGTTATGGCTGTAAAATATAAGCGTGCTTTTCTGAAGCTTTCAGGTGAAGCTCTTGCAAAAAAAGATCCCGTAACAGGTGAACAGAAGGAAATGTTCGACACACAGGTTCTCGATCGCATAACTACCGTTATCAAGGAGTGTATCGATCTCGGTACCGGATTCGGTATCATGATCGGCGGAGGAAACATCTGGAGAGGTAAGTTCGGTGCAGGCGTAAACCGTGCTAAGGCAGACCACATGGGTATGCTTGCTACCACCATCAACTGTCTCAGATTTCAGGATGCTCTGCAGAAGAAGGGTATTGACGCTGTCGTCATGACCGCTGTCACAATGACCGATTTTGCAGAACCTTTCAATTATGAGAAGGCTGTTGCATATATTGATGGGGGACGACCCGTAATATTCGCTTGCGGCGCAGGCATCCCGTTCATTTCCACAGATACAGCCGGTGTTATCCGTGCACGTGAAATTTCCGCAGACGTTATGCTGATGGCAAAGAACGTTGACGGTGTATATTCCGCAGACCCTGCTAAGGATCCTTCTGCAGTCAGATATAAGACCATTACATATAAGGAGTGCATCGACCGCGGTATTGAGGCTCTTGACCCCTCTGCGTTTGCACTTGCGGCAGACAGCGGTATCGATATTATTGCTTTTGCACTTAAGGAGTATGACCTTATCAAGGCGGCTGTTTCCGGCGAGAGTGTTGGTACTCTTTTTTTTAATGATACGGCGACCACCGAGATCTACACTGACTGATGCTTTCTCATGAAAGATCAAATAAATCAAGTAAAATTATGATGCCG
>CAYYRY010000079.1:0-7431 GCA_964474245.1 uncultured Ruminococcus sp.
AGGGCTTTTTAGCTATACCTTTATTCGGACGGGGGAAATGTTTCTTTCACGCTACGCCTCCGTTCCGTCCATTGGGACTCTTTTGTACTAAATAAAATATACCATAATATATCATATTTTTCAAGCGGCAATCACCTCATGAGCGTGCAGGGGATCTGCCTCTCACCTATTAGACGTAACTATTGTCCGAAAACTCTCACATAAAACGGAAAAATTTTCTGATATTTTCAAAATAGTTTTCCCTATTCCCCCTCACAACCCCCAAAGGGGCTGTACACGGTGATAGACCCGACGATAATTACCGTGCCAAAATACCGATATCACTTGAAATAAACTGTACAAACTCATGTCGGACTTTAATGGAATAGCAGACGCAAATTCCTCTTGACAGGTCTGAGAATTTACAATATAATATATACGGTAGTGTAAATATTTTCAAAGAGAGGAGTTGTGAGTCCGATGAAAATAGATGTTACCGAAATTTTAAACGGCAGAGCAAATACCCTTGACTTCAGCTATACCGAAGGGGCGGGAGATACTCTCACGTCCATGCTTCCCGCAGGTGTAAGTGTTCCCGAGGATGGCATATTCGTTGAGGGCAAGGTCGTATCCACAGGCGGTTATATGTCCCTGGCAGCGGAGGTTACCGTTGATTATACTATTCCCTGCGACAGATGCCTTGACGAAACAGACTTCTACATTGAATTCACCTTTGAAAGAGTAATATCAGCCGCCGCATCTCCCGAAGCAAGGGAAAGGATCATCAGCGAGGACGAGGAAGAATGGGACGGTGTCACCGATGACCTTATCTACGTATCAAGCGGATGTATTGATTTCACAGATGACTTGGCGGAAGCCATCGCCCTTGAGTTCCCCATGCGTCATTTATGCGACGATGACTGTCGCGGACTGTGTCAGACGTGCGGAAAAAAGATCACCGACGACCATCCGGGCTGTACTCCGAAAAAAGAAATTGATCCAAGGCTAAAAGTTTTGCAAAAACTACTTGAAAATTCCGAAGAAATGTAGTATAATGGTCTGTGTTATGATAATCATATTGATTTAAGTACCCTAAGGAGGTGTAATCATGGCAGTACCGAAGAGAAAAACTTCTAAGGCACGCAGAGACAAGAGACGTTCCAATGTATGGAAGCTCGACATGCCCGGCATGGTAAAGTGCTCTCATTGCGGCGAGTACATCCTTGCACACCGTGTATGCAAAGTATGCGGCTACTATAAGGGCAAGGACATCCTCAAGAAGGAAGAAGCATAATAAAAAGACCGTGACGTCGTTCTGCGACGCGCGGTCTGTTGCTTTTTTCTGATTAGTTTACACAAATAGTTACAAAAGATTTACGGAAAGGAAACAGACGTCCCTGCAACAAGTCTCAGCACGGCGTCCCTCTCTCAAATGAAATATTCCCCCAAGCCTCAAAAGCGCCAAGCGATCACCGTCGCTTTCATTCTTATAGCTGTTGCCGTCGTCACGTATTTCTTCTCGAATTCCGGTCTTTCCTCCCCCCTGCCTCTGCAGATAATAAGCATGGCTTGCCTGTGCGCGGCAACTTATATTCTTGTGCGTTATTACTTCACAGGTATAACCTATATTCTCCGTCCGTCGGACAATGCAAGCGGAGACATCATAGCTCTCCCACGTGACAAGGTAGACTTTTGTGTCATAAGGTCGCAGGGAAAAAGGGAAGGAATTACCGAATGTCTTCTGTCTCTTGACCGTCTCATTAGTGTAGGCGACTTTTCCGATGAATCCCTGAAGGCACTGAACGAAAAGCACGGTAAGCTTTCCGTATATTATTATACGGTCAAAATGTTCAAAGAAAACAGACAGGCTCTTATCTTCAACGACAGCGGTACAGTTCTGTGCATAATAATCGAAGCGGACGATCGCTTCATTTCAATGCTTTCAAGCTTTGTGCCCTCAGATAATACAAATATGTAAATTCACAAAAAAGGATTACGTTATGGCAGGTAAAATCATCAAATACATTTTCTTGGCTCTTCTGATAATTGTGATAGGAGCACTTATCGTCAGGATCATGATATCAAGTGACAAAAGCACGTTCACGGATTTTGAGGTGACCGACACATCCCGTGATGCATATGAAGAAAACGGTAAGCTGACCGTATCGACGCTGGCACTGAAGGATAAGATCAGCGGCGCAGGTTACTTCTGTGCATATTCCATGTACTATGTGGAAGAGACCAAGGAGCTTCAAGTTACGGTGCGTTATAACGACAGTGCCGTCAGATATACGGGAGTTGAGAACGACGAAGGCTTTGAATTCCTGCTTCTCAATAAAAAGACCCCTATGGAGCTTTTGGGAAGCTCTGAGGAAATATCAAAGGAAGACAATCTTTTCAAAAGATACGACGGCAAGTATATGAAGCCGGAATCCATCGAATCAGACACCAAGTACGGGCTTTACACCTTTAAAAAGCTCATATTCAAGGATATCATCATCTCCGAGGACGGTTTCCAAGCGGACGAGTTTGCCATCGTAATGCTCCCAACAGGTATGACGCCCCCCTCTCCCGACGAGGATGCTCTCACAAGAGTTACTGCTTACGAGAAGATATTCGACTCACAGGTCGTGCATTTCGCTGACCAGCCTCTTGAAAATTATTCTCTGTCAAAGAAAACACTCGCGGCTTTAAAGGGTGAATGAACGGGTAAAGACTTCCCCATAGATCCGGGTTAGGAATCTATGGGGAGTTTTTTGTGTTGACGTTCTTCTGTCAGCGGAACGGATATCACTCTGTAAAGCATATGCTTTACAGTATATCAACGACAGCCACCGTAGACTTATGCTTTGACGCTATGGGGAATATCTTGTCCGTATCGCCAAGCATGATGTATTCTTCACCGTCCCAGTTGTATATGGGATAGATGGAGTACGCCGCCACCTTGTCAGGCGCGAGATCCATGGTGAGCACGTCGCCTGCGTTTACTCTCTTGAAGGTCTTCGTAAAGTATTCGTAAGCGATATAGTCTCTGTCCGTCTCAAGTCCGGGGATCGAGCTCATATGAAGCTTTGCCTCAAGCTCCGCATCACCGGTAATATTATATACTGCCGCCGCAAACGCGTCACCGCTTCTGTTCCACACTCTGAATATTCCGTCCGGTATTTCATACAGACAATCAAGAGTGGGGTACGCACCGTGGTCGCAGTACATTACCTCTCCGTCATCATCAACCACCTTAAGAAGCATATCACGGTCTGTCTTACCTATTCCCTCGCTCACGTATACAGGGCCTCCGCTGATAGCTCTCAGCGTACCAGTAAGCTCAGGATACATATGATCCGACCACCACATATCGTAGTCGCTGTAGTAAAGCTGATCGTGCCATACGGTGTTATATACGTTCTGAAGAAGCAGATAGTACACTCCTCTGAGGTCCTCGGTACATCCGAAATCCTCACCGCTTCGTGAGATTACCGATACAGGGCGCGCAAGAACATTTTCCATATCCATTCCCATGCAGTTGATTACGTTTCCGTTGAAATGCTCTTCAGCAGACCTTTCAAATGCCCCATGCGCGATACGGCATCCCTCAGCCGTTGGCATAACACCCTCTATCATAAGCGAATAAGAGCTTTGGTTATCCACCTTCAGAAAATCAATACCCGCATCCTCAAGGCGGGTATGCCACTCATTCCAGAATGCATATGCCTTTTCTTCGTCTACTGCAGGGATAATGAAACGTGTGGGACTGACAAACAGATTGTCCGCCTGCTCATTATGAAGCTCACTTCCCTCCACCACGCCGTACCAATATGCCTCGAATGCGTGCCATATACCGACAAATTCAATGCCGTACTCGTTTTTGATCTTATCTACGGTACCCTTTATTCCGTCAGGGAACTTAACGGGATCGGCATCAAAGGACTTCAGAGTTTCACCTTCGTGAATAAACCAACCGTCGTCAATGAGAACCCAGCGTATGGGGACGTTCTTCTCACGAAGCTCGTCGAGCTTCTGCATTATCAGCTCTTCCGATACGTCCTGTTCAAAAGCATCCCACGTGCACCAGCCAAGTCCGTCAAATATGTAGGAAAGCTTCTTTTCCCTCTTCAGCGGTATCCGGATACCTCCCATCTGACGGGCAAACTCATAATTCTGTTTAACCGCCGCAAAAGGGTCCTCCGATACGGTTATGGAAAGAAAATCACCGTGAAGGTCACGTACACCCGAGTCTCCGATAGAAAGGAAAATACCGTTGCCGTCAAATTCGCAGCGGAAATTGTCACCGCAAAGTCCGAGCACATGATAGTGCTTGTCACCGTACTTTACAAGGAAATTCTGCGTTCTGCTTCTAAGCTGTTCGTATGCGGAACAGTTCATATGTGCCATCCAGCAGGTGTACTGATGGTAAAAGCATCTGATCGCGTCGGGCTTTACGGCACCTCCGAGAGGCATGGTGACCGCCCTGTCCGACACGTGGGTAAGATACGACGGGGTAGCACGTCTCGTATCTGTGTCTATACTGAATATAACCGAGTTCTCATCATATCTCGCTTTGATCTCAAAACGTTCTGTAACCCCGACACCTTCGGCCGGAATGCTGAATATGGTACATCCGTCCTCCTCAGTTACAGAAAACTCTCCCATGAAGACGTCACGTCCTCTCGTATAGTGAGCCGTAGCCTTCAGCCCACTCAATATCTGCTCAATACAAAATTTCAAAAAATCATTCATAATAATCCCCCATTCAGCCTCAGATGTACAAAATTGAATGAAGCAAACGCTCCTTTCACACTAAGTTTACCTGACTTTACTCTATTATACCATAAACTCACGTCATTTTTTGTTATTTACTCGGGAAATTTTATTTTACTCGCAAAAAGTCTCAGACAACTAAAATCTGAGACTTTTTGTTTGCGGAACATCAGATATTCAAGTCATAAAACCTTATAAACGTATGCAGACTTTCTATGAAATTCAAAAAGAATCTTTTGACATTATTATGTCTCTGCAATACCATCCATACTTCTTCCTCTATACGTTCCGATTTTGCTTTTAAATCACTGCAGATAGCATATACCCTCTCAGGCAGCGGACATTCGTCAAGTACCTGCTTTGTCTCTTTGATTATCTGAGCACGTATTTCAGGCGTTAGTTTTTTGAATTCTGAGAAGCCCATATAAAGCTGCAATAAACCGTCAGGTGCTACATCCTTGAACATAACACATCCGTCTTCCGAATTATATTTATACTTCAATCCAAGATGACTGTATTCCAAAACTCCCGAAAAGATTGCCTCAGAATACATGAACATCATTTCTTCATCTTTTCTGAATTCATCAATTTCCTTGAGGATCGTATCAGCCTTAAGCAGCAGCTCCACGCCTTCCTTCACTTTCTCCTGAAGCTTTGGAGAACGCACAAACAGCTCTATACGGATCATTTGAGCTTCAGCGTCTGTGTTCGCATTATAAGCACTGTCGTTTATATACCACCTGCTTCTCTCAAACGAAGACCTGTCCATCAATCGTCTGAGTCCTTCTGCAGTTTCATAGCGTTCTTCTTTGCTTTGCTGTTCCACATTTTTACCTTTGAAGTAAGACACTATTTGTGCCAAATCGGGAGATGTGATATAAATATCAAAATCATGATCTGATACTATGTTCTGCTGAATAATCCCTCTTTTTTCAGCTTCTAAGTATACCTTCTTTGCTTCTTCACCAAGTCTGAAAAGGCTTCTGTCTCTATCTGCGCCATTGATGCAGTGAGGTATCAGTGACGGCAAATATCTCCAGTTTTCCCCGTACATCTCACGTCCGTTTTCGGTATAAAATTTGCCCTCATAAATATGGTTACCCATATTAGTGTCTGACACCGACAACTCTTCAATTGAGGCAACGGACTGTAATGCATACATAGGCATACCTGCATATATACGGACAAAGCATACGGAATCCTTGATCTGCCAACCGTATGAAGATGTATCAAGGGGAGATTGTTGGCATACCAAATCCACGGCTTCACGCACTTCAGTGGCTGTACAAGGGTTATGGATCATGGTAAATCTTCTTGCATTTGATACGTTATAAAGCCCTGATATTTCAACTGTCGGTTCAGTTTCATCCCAATATCTGCGCATGAATTCCGTATACAGCAGATTCCTGACAGTCACAGGGTCTGCAGTCTGATACTTTTTGGAAAGATACCACACCATGTCTTCATTTGAATACTCACTGAATACTGATGAGAAAAATCTGCTCACCGCTGATGCAGTACCGTAATCGTCACCGATCTTCCATTTCTCAGTGTTCTCGGGTTCCAGCATAGTTCTAAGAAATTTTGTTATTACAGATGAGATATCAATAGAGTGGAGGGTATTTTCAAACGTCGGCATCATATCCTCAAGCCTTACCAGGGGGATGTCGTTTCCGTAAATCTTATTGGGATGGTTTGTAATATAGTCCCTATTGTCAAGGAAAGTATCAATAAGAGATGTTACTGTTTTTCTGAAAGGCACCACAAAGGTATCATTGAAAACTACAAGCTGACGGCGCAATCTTTCCAGAACGTCCCACATTTTACGCATTGAGTACTTTTGCACACGGTTCAAGGTAACCTTGCGCACACTATAGCAATAATTATCGTACAATCTGGCACCTGAAAAAACATTTGCACGATTAAAGAATTCGTTGCCGGAATTCGCAGCCTCTGCATTGAGTGCATTTTCTATGCTGTCAAGCTGTATGATTTTTGTTTTGCAGGCTTCTATATAACCCTCTATTACATGGACCAGGTTGTTCCCGTTCTGTCTTAGCAGCAGGTCAGATACATAGAAGGGACCATAATCCGCATCTGCCATCAGCTCCTTCAGCTTTAACGTAAAGCGCAGGATAAGAGAATCGGACGAATTATGCTCTACAGGATCGATTTCATCAAAGTCTCTCATCATTGAAGCCGCATTTGCTTCAATTCTTCTGCAAATGCTCTCTTCAAGTCTTGCAAAATATGATCCTGTGAGGCTTGGATTTGTGTAGGCATCACGCCACCTTTCAACGGGGAACGGCATTTCCATATCACAGTGCTTTAAAAGATTGCTGTAGATCATATCATAGTCCGGATTGTTACAAAAGAATCTCTTAACGTCGTCATCTGTGTGCACCTTATTCTGAAGTATGGCGATATCTTCAAACACCTCAGAGGTAAGGTGAGTAAGGATCTGCTTAAGCGGAACTTTGGCACTTGCGCTGCCGAGAGTCTGATATCTGTATGTTACACCGTGATTCTTGGGTATCATACTATACATATGGTCCCAACGGGTCAGATGAGCCATAAGTGCTTCTCCGCTGTTGACAGCGAGGTTACACACAAACTGCGCCGCTGTGTTCAGTTCCTTTTGGTAACCGTCCTCAATGATCTCACCGGAGGGATCAGTCGCACCCAGGAGGAAAC
>CAYYRY010000080.1:0-7416 GCA_964474245.1 uncultured Ruminococcus sp.
AGCTTGAGCAGAAGTTCTACCGTCATCATTCCGGTTACATCGGCGGTCTCAAGGAGACAAGCTACCGCAAACTGATGGCAACCAGACCCGAGTTCGCAATGGAGCTCGCAGTTAAGGGTATGCTTCCCAAGAACTCTATCGGTGCAAAGTCTCTCACTCGTCTTAAGGTATATGCAGGCGAGAACCACTCTCAGCAGGCTCAGAAGCCTGTTCCCTACGAAGTGGAAATGTAATGAAAGGAACGGGTATAAAAGATGTATACAAGCGCTAAACCTTATTTCTACGGCACAGGCAGAAGAAAGAGCTCTGTTGCTCGTGTTCGCCTCTATCCCGGTACCGGTTCCATCACCATTAACGGCCGCGATGTAGACGATTACTTTGGTCTTGAGACTCTCAAGCTCATCATGAACCAGCCCTTCGGTGTAACAAACACTGTTGGCAAGTTCGACGTTGTTGCAAACGTAAATGGCGGCGGCGTATCCGGTCAGGCAGGTGCAATCCGTCACGGTATCGCTCGCGCACTCCTTCTCGCAGATGAGACATACAGACCCGCCCTCAAAAAGGCAGGTTTCCTCACTCGTGACCCCAGAATGAAGGAAAGAAAGAAGTACGGACTCAAGGCTGCTCGTCGTGCAAGCCAGTTCTCCAAGAGATAAGTCCCACTTTCAAAGAGTATTCAATACTCCCGAAGCCATTACGGTTTCGGGAGTTTGTTTATGTCTTGGATTTGGTAATATACTGATTATCATGAAAATATGAGGATCAACCAAAGCATTTTGCAGGATCAAAAGGCAAATCGTATATTGACGGATTAAAAAAACAGTGATACAATACTTATAACGAATCCTTTATATTTGCGGAGGTTAAGATTCAATGAAAATCAAAAGGATACTTTCAGTCATTCTTGCGCTTGCTATGCTTTCCGGCTTAATGCTGACAGGCATAACCGTCAGCGCGGAAGACGAGCTTCCGTTTGTTGACGTGAAGCAAAACTGGGCGTATGAATCAATTAAGTACGTAACCAAAAACAATCTTATGAACGGCACAGGCGGAGACAAATTCAGTCCCGGGGACTCTCTTACAAGAGCTATGGTAGTAACCGTTCTCTACAGAATGGTAGGTTCACCAAAGGTGAATTTCTATGACGGTGCTTTTACAGACGTAAAAGCCGGCACCTTTTACTCCAACGCCGCTGTTTGGGCGCTTGAATGCGGTGTCGTTACCGGAACGTCTGTTGACGATTGGGGAACGCCTGCGTTTTCACCCACAAGAGCCATCACACGTCAAGAGCTTGCAACCATGTTCGTGCGCTTTGCGGAATATCGCTATGTTATAACCGAGAAGCTTGCGGATATTTCCGGATATAAAGATATCGGAGACGTGGCTAAATGGGCGACTAAGGCAATGCAGTGGTGTAACGAGGTCGGACTTATCAAGGGTACCGGCAACGGTGATACCCTGTCTCCCAAGATGACAGCTACCCGCGAGCAGTTTGCAACTCTTATCTACCGCTTCAACGAGGAGGCTGCTCTTGAATATCAGTATCTTCTCAACGAGCCCAAGCCTCTGTCAAAATTTACAGAGCCTGAATATGAGCTTGTAAACGACGCCGACGTATACGTTGCAGTTGACGGAAGTGACAACAACCCCGGAACACTTGATAAGCCTGTTGCAACCTTTGAAAAGGCTGTTGAGCTTGTGAGAAACTTAAAAAAGACTGCCAAGGATGGTATAGTCGTAGCATTCAAGGCAGGTAACTACGGTAACCTTCAGCTTGAGTTGACAGAAGCTGATGCGGGTACTGCTGAAGCTCCCATAACGTACACCTGTTACGGAGACGGTGACGTTATATTCTCCAACGGAATCAACGTGTTCCTTGATGAGTTCAAACCTATCGACGAGAGTGACTATAAATTCTTCCCCGAAAAGAACCGCGGAAAGATCATGAAGGTCGATATGTCAGCGAAGGATACAAAGGGCGAGCTCAACGCACTCAGTCCCCTCTTCAGCGACAGCGAAAGGATCGAGATGGCTCGCTTCCCCAACAAGTCATCATCAGGTAAGGACGACCTTGTTAACATCGTAGATTCCTACGAAACCATAATATCCGGAATATCCTCTTTTAACGGCGTTGACCCCAACACCGAATACGGAGATTACGGAAGATGGGCTTGCAAACTTACTCCTCTCGGCATCAGCCATTTCGACACATACCACACCTATGAAAATATCATAGCCATAGGAAAAGCGGGCGCTGACTATGACGGAGATTACATCACCATTGACAGCTATGACCGTGATACCGATACTCTCGTCTTCACAGTTCACGACTGGATAGACTCCTTCGCAGGCTTCGGCGGAGTCACGCTTATCTACATGAACATTTCTGAGGAGCTCGACGTTCAGGGCGAGTATTGGTACGATCCCGACGGTAAGACTCTGTATGTATACGATCCCAATTACAAGAGCTATACCCTCGGCACCAAGGGCACCTTCGTGAAGATGAACGGAGCCGATCACGTAAGCTTTGTGGGTCTTGACTTCTGCTGTTCTACCGACGACACCATTCAGGTAGAGGCAAACGGCGTCAGATTTGACGACTGCAAGGTATTCGGTACTGCGGGAAGAACACCTGCTGTTATCATTAACGGATATAACAACACATTTGTAAATTCCGAGCTGTCCGAGCTGTCTGCTGGAGGAATCGTCATCGGAGGCGGAGACCTTGACCGCTTCGTTCCCTGTGATTCTGTTGTTGACAACAACCTTTTGCACGATTTCGGTCAGGTATATCACTCATGGCCCCACGTAACGGGAATATTTATAAGCGGAGGAGTCGGAGTAACCGTTTCTCACAATGAGATATACAACTCCCCCCACATGGCAATTATGTTTGCCTCCCTCTGGGGTCGTTCCATCGACTGTATCATTGAATACAACTATATCCACGACGTTGTAGACCTTTGCTACGGAGACCTTGGTGCCATTTACTGCGGCCGTCTCCACACCGACAGAGATAATATCGTAAGATACAATATTATCTCTAACGTCAGCAACACCTACTGCTCCGCATGGGGAGTATATATTGACGACGGTATGTCGGGTCAGCAGTTCTACGGGAATATCTTCTATGCTCCCGGCGGATATGCATTCCTTCATTCGGGCGGAAGAGATAACGTGGTTCAGGATAATTTTATTATAGGCAACAGCAACGGCGGAAGTTCTCCTCTCAGAATTTGGGCAAAATGGGCGGAAATGATCGTTGAATCCGGATACGTGACCAGCGGAAACTGGAATCATATGCTGGCGTTCATTGATGCATATCTGCCGAAGGACGAGGAAGTGTTAAAGATATGGAGGGAGAGATGGCCCGAACTGTTCGCGGCACTCGAAGGTCCCGAATGTGTTACGGAAAACCTTGACGACTATAATATGCTTGCCAATTCCGCAGGCTGCACTATCAAGAATAATTATTCCTTCGGCTACAGAGACGGTAAGCATTGGCTCCTTGATCCCAATGAAAACAAGTTCAACGTATTTGAGAATAACCCCATCTGGGGCTATGAAGCCTTCAAGGGCGAGGGTGATGCGCCTCACTTGTTCGTAAATCCCGCAATCGGTGATTATTCACTGAAGGATGACGTGGATATCGAGCTTGAGTATAAGTGCGATTTTTCCAAGATCGGAAGATATTAAGGCTGAAGATATTAAGAAAAGTGAAAAGAAAAGTCCCGAAGGCTGTACGGCTTTCGGGACTTTTGGTGGGTTTTCCTTGGTTTTTCTTTTTTCGATTTGTTGACGAAATGAAGGAAGTGTGGTAGAATAGTCACAGAATTAACAGTGGGCAAATGTGTTATCGTGCGTTTGTTTTATTCAATTTTATGCAACCGTTGGCAGAATGGAGATTATTATGAAAGCTTACGAACTTAAATGCGGCTTTGTGCCCGAAACCGAAATTGGTGACGATCTTGTATGGATAGACGTTAAAAATTCCCCCTTCACGCTTCACGGAGTATTTTTCGATGAGACACAGGGACTGTTTGTCCGTATCCCTCAGGACGTGGCAGACAGCGTCAAAAGTATGGTCAGCGACCTGAACCGTAAAACTGCAGGCGGACGTGTGCGCTTCCGCACGGACTCAGATCAAATAGCTATGTACGCCGTGATGTTTGACGATGACGGGGATCACTTCACGACACAGATGAACAACAGCTTTGACCTCTCCCGGTTTGATGAGAACTTCGGAAGGGAAGCATATGCCTATTCCTTCGTTCCTCCGACGGTGATGAAGCGCAGCTTCAGTGCACTCTTCTATACAAGCGGCAAAATGAACGACTACGTTCTGCATATGCCTACAATGGGACAGGTGTATGAGCTGTACGTCGGTCTAAAGCCTGATGCTGAGGTGATGCTTCCGACTCCGTATAAGCATGAGAAGCCAATAGTATATTATGGCTCGTCCATAACACAGGGCTGCTCGGCATCCCGTCCCGCCAATATATACGAGGCTGTAGTATCAAGAAACCTTGCCATTGACTATATAAATCTCGGATTTGCCGGAAGTGCCCTTGCAGAAGATTCCGTAATCGAGTACATAGCAGGGCTTGATATGAGCGTTTTCGTATGTGATTATGATCACAACGCGCCTGACGCGGAGCATCTGAAAAAGACTCACCTCCCATTGTACCGTGCTGTCAGAGAAAAGCACCCGAATCTGCCCATAGTATTTATTTCCGCCCCCAATATCATGCCCGATTACACATGGCATATCCCCCGCCGTGAAGCGATCCGCGCCACCTATGAAACTGCGGTTTCGGAGGGAGACCGTAACGTATACTTCATAGACGGCGAGAGCTTTTTCGACATTCCCGACAGGGATATGTGTACTGCTGACACCTGCCATCCCAATGACCTCGGTATGTATCTCATGGGTAAGAGAATCGGGGAAGTGATAGCGGAGGCACTTGAATAAAATTCCCCCTTCCGTGAATGATTATAAAACTTTTTCGGGAAAATCAAAAAAATTCCGAAAAAACTATTGACAAACGTGCTTCAAGGTGGTATATTTATTTACATCAATAATAAAGGCTGTGACGAAGACGGTTACAGTTGGCTTATTCCCAGAGAGTCGGTGTTTGGTGCGAACCGACAGTGAGCCCCTGTGTTGCCCATCACTTCCGAGCCGGAAGTCCGAAAGACCCCGAGTCAAGTAGACGCTTCCCGTGATTGCTGCGTAAAGGCATAGGAATTGCTTGATTCCGAGAGTGGCAGAGCGATCTGCAATTTGAGTGGTACCGCGGATGATTTATTCACCCGTCTCAAAGTGATTTGAGACGGGTATTTTTAATTTTTAAAATACTACGTGATAAGCGTATTAACAGGAGGTCAATATGGCTACAGAAAATACTAAGCTTCATGAGGTCGCAGGCAGAATCAGGGAAATGCGAGATATTTGCGGTCTTTCTGAAGCCGAAATGGCAGAGAAAACTGAAGTTACTCTTGACGATTACAGGCTTTACGAGCAGGGAAAACTTGATTTCCCCTTTACGTTTATTCATAAATGCGCTCTTGCTTTCAATATCGGCATCACCGACCTTCTTGAGGGTCACAGCGCACATCTGAAGTCCTATACCGTTACTCGCAAGGGCAAGGGTCAGGAGACGGCAAAGGAGAAGGGAATCTCCATTGAGAACCTTGCCCCCCTTTTCAGAGGAAAGATCGCTGAACCCTATTATGTTCGCTACGAGTATAACGAGGAGCTTCAGAACAAGCCCATACACACCACCCGTCACTCAGGTCAGGAGTTTGACTTTATTATGAGTGGACGTATGAAGATACAGATCGGTGACAATATCGAGTATCTTGAAGCAGGCGACAGCATCTACTACAACAGCTCGTCCCCCCACGGTATGATCGCCGTTGACGGTGCGGACTGCCTCTTCATTGCAGTAGTCCTTCCCGGCGACGCCGAGGCTGAGACCGTCGTCCGCGACACCTTCCTGCCCAGCCACGGAACCGCAAGCGTTCGCCGCATGATCGCAGACGACTTTATCTCCTGCGAGGAAAACGAAAAGGGTCATCTTGAGAAGATATCCTTCCACAATGAGGAAAAATTCAACTTCGGCTTTGATGTGGTCGATGCTATCGCTAAGCGTGAGCCCGATAAGCTTGCAATGATCCACATCGCGGAAGACAAGACCGAGCGCAAGTTCACGTTCAACGACATCAAGCGTGCATCCAACCAGTGTGCAAACTACTTTAAGTCTCTTGGCATCAGAAAGGGTGACCGCGTAATGCTCATCCTCCGCCGTCACTATCAGTTCTGGTTCTCCATCGTGGCTCTCCACAAGCTCGGTGCTATCGCTATCCCAGCAACGGATCAGCTTCAGGCTCACGACCTTGAATACCGCTTCAATGCGGCAGGCGTTTCGGCCGTTGTTTGTACCTCCGAGGGACACGTGGCAAACCAGATCGAAGAGGTGCTTGAAGTATGTCCTACTCTTAAGACAAAGATCATCGTCGGCGGTCCCCGTGCAGGCTGGCACGACTTTGACGAGGACTACAACCTCTACAGTGCACACTTCTACAGAAACAACGACACCGCGTGCGGCAGTGACCCAATGCTCATGTTCTTCACGTCGGGAACAACGGGTTATCCCAAGATCGCTACCCACAGCTACACGTATCCCCTCGGTCACTACGTTACCGCCAAGTATTGGCACGGCGTTGACCCCGACGGACTCCACTTCACTATCTCCGACACAGGTTGGGGTAAGGCACTCTGGGGTAAGCTTTACGGTCAGTGGCTTTGCGAGGGTGCGGTATTCGTATACGACTTCCGCCGTTTCTCCGCCGCAGACATCCTTCCCATGTTCGCAAAATATCATATCACAACCTTCTGCGCACCGCCCACCATGCTCCGCATGATGATAAAGGAGGATATCTCAAAGTACGATCTCTCTTCCATCCGCCGCATGACAACCGCAGGCGAGGCGCTGAATCCCGAGGTATATAAGCAGTTCGAAAAGGCAACGGGTATACAGATCATCGAGGGCTTCGGTCAGACCGAGACCACTCTTTCCGTTGCTAACCTCAAGGGTGACATTCACAAGGTCGGCTCCATGGGTAAGCCTTCACCTCTGTACGACATGGATATCGTTGACGAAAACGGCAATTCCGTGGCAGACGGTGAGACGGGTGAGATCGTCGTCAGAACTGCTGACAAGACTCCCGTCGGACTGTTCCTCGGTTACTACAGAGACGAAGAGAAGACCCGTGAAGTATGGCACGACGGTTATTACCACACCGGCGATACCGCGTGGCGCGACGAGGACGGCTTCTACTGGTACGTCGGACGTGTTGACGACGTCATCAAGTCCTCCGGCTACCGCATCGGTCCCTTCGAGATCGAAAGCG
>CAYYRY010000081.1:0-7355 GCA_964474245.1 uncultured Ruminococcus sp.
TGTTGCCTGCCATCTGGAGGCGTTTCATAAGGGTAAGTGCCATAAAGTGACCTGCGGTAAGGCTGTCGGCAGTACAGTCAAAACCGATATAGAACTTTGCCTTTCCGTTGTTGACAAGTTCTCTGATCTGAGGCTCATCGGTCACCTGAGCGATAAGACCTCTCGCCTGAAGTTCTTCGTAAATCTGCATACTTTATATCTCCCTTGAAATATTATATATAATATTGAAGATTTCCGACATGCGGGAAATCCTGTTGACTCTCTGATAAGGTAATAAAAAATTCCCCTTTCCGAAGTCGGAAAGAGGACGCATAAAACGCGGTACCACCTCAGTTTACGCATCTCTCGCGAAATGCGTCTCGACGTGTGAATCACACTTGCGCTGTATCGGGCGCGCCCGTCTTTCCCTACTGAAGCATATACACACTTTCGGGAAAGCAGCTCGGGAATGTATTCGCCGCAGGATCAATACGCCCTCTCACCAAACGGACGCTCTCTGAAATGACACTCTACGGTTACTCGTTTCCGTCATAACTTTACACTATACAGTAGAGTATAACACATTTTTTCATGGAAGTCAAGAGTCTTTTTTATCGTCCTCCGACCAAAAGAATCCCGTTTCTCTGACTCGTCTTTCTTGTCTGACCGCAAGCGTATCGAACAGAAGGATCACATGATGTAAAATTACAGGAACTATTACACCGATAACAAATCTCTTGTATCCGAAATGCTCAGAGACCAGAACAGTAGGTAAAACTAACGCAAAAACCGGAAGCGAACATATCGCAACGATGAGAGCATACCGTACTCTTGAAATATACCCTTTAGTTACCAAACCCTGAAACCTAATCAACAACGTTATATTACAACAACGTTATATTATATACGGGAATAAACCTGATAACGTGCGCCCATCTCCATAAAAAGCTGTTCTTCATTATTGCCGACCTCCGTATAATCACTTCGTCAAAAACATTATAGCATATGCAGCCTCCCGCGTCAACTCACCGCACTCTTGTGATTTTCTTTAAGCGTCATGAAATAAATTCTCAAAGGGAGAAAAAACTTATTATGCAAAAATATAATTAATACATTTTTTGAATCAAATATTATAATGTTCAGAATACTGTTACAATATTAACAAATCAAATCTTCTGGAGGCATATATGAATCAGACTTTCGGATACGTCAGAGTATCGTCAAAAGATCAAAATGAGACACGTCAAATCCTTTCCATGAGAGAGTACGGGGTCAATGACAAAAACATCATCATGGATAAAATTTCCGGCAAAGACTTTGAAAGACCGGGTTATAAAATACTGATGAAAAAGCTAAGGCACGGGGATACATTGGTAATCAAAAGCATTGACCGACTGGGGAGAAACTATAACGAAATCCTTGAACAATGGAATCACATCAACAAAACGATCGGTGCAAATATTGTCGTTCTGGATATGCCGTTATTAAATACTGAGACAGATACTGATCTTACCCGTACCCTTATTTGCGATATTGTTCTGCAATTATTGTCATACGTAGCCCAGACAGAACGAGAATTCATCAAGCAACGTCAACGAGAAGGTATAGAGGCAGCAAAAAAGAGAGGCGTTACATTCGGACGTCAGCCCAAAGTAAAGCCCCCTCAATACGAATCATACCGTTCGTTGTGGAAATCAGGAAAAATTTCATGCAGAAAAGCAGCAAAAGCACTCAGTATACACCATTCAACATTTATGAGATGGGTAAAAAATGACTTCAAAGACTCAAATGAATAAATAGTTGCAAAAAGTAGACTTTTGTAACCACAGTACATAATAAATTAAATAACCCACAATTAACTGTAAAATTATTTGTTTTATTGTTTTTTAATTATATCATATCGTATTGATTATTGTCAACACGATATGGCTAAAAAAGTCTACTTTGAAAGCCACATAAAAAATTATTTAAGGAGTCAACTTTATGTTTTGTTCTAATTGTGGAAAACAAATCGATGACACCTCCGTTTTTTGCCCCAATTGCGGAAATAAACAATCAAGTGTCAATTCTGTCAAACCTAACGAAAGCAATCAACTATCTGTTCCTTTAATGGGAAAGCTTGAAATACAATATGACATTCCCAAACATCAACCATATTATATTTTTATAGACAATAGAATGTTCACAGCGGACAAGAAAGGTTCGGGCATCATTAATGCCACAGTTACCCCTGAAGCTCATCTGATAGTGGCAAGTCAAACAAAAACATCTCAATTATCCTTGAGTGACATAGGAAAACTTGATTTCTCAGGTTTTGGCGGATTCGGTGAGTTGTTAGGAGGTTGTATAAAGGTAGCTGGTAAAATAACTGATAAAATAAACGGCGATAAAACGCCCGAAAACATGATTGCTGTTCTTGTAGATGAAGGCGAAACAGTAAGAATAAAGGTTACTGTTAAAGCATCACCGTTTCTTCCCGTAAAATACATTCCCGTAAAATACATTGTAGAGGAGATTGAATAAAATGTTTTGTAACAAGTGTGGAGCTAAGTTATCAGACGACGTAAAATTCTGCTCAGTTTGCGGAAACAACATCACAAATAACGCCGTAACCACTAATAACGCCGTAACCACTAATAAACGCCACAATTGGGAAACAGCCATTGAAGAAGTTTCTCCGGCATACGAAGCAGAAGCTATCGATCTGTATCAAACCTTTGGCTGGGAGCTTCAAGGAAACCAAACAATAAAAAACAAAAGCTCGCACCTTGAAAATCGTTTTGGTGACATCTGGCAGGTAACGGAAACCGAACACTATGTAAAGCTTACGTTCAGACGCGACAGAAATATGCCTCATTACGATAAGCTTTCTGCTCTTGAATATGAATATCATTCCGCAACTCCGATAGACCCTCCCGCTAGTCCTTCCGAATGGGCAAAACTGGGAGCAATTATACTCATAAGTAGTGGCGTCATTATTTTTCCTTTAATCGTCCCCCTGGTCGGCGGAGGCATAGCACTATTGGTTCGTTATAATCGTCAAAAAAAGAAATACGACGAAGAATTTCCTATTTACAGCAAATCCTATGAGGATGCGGAAGCTACTAAGTACAGAGTACTGGCAGAAGCAAGACAATTACTTAATTCATAACAGGGTTTATTTATGAAATCTCCATATTACAGAGAAACGCCGATCTTAAATTGGATCTTGAACTATTTTTTCAAAGCTTCTCTTGCGGTAATGTATATATTTCTCCTGCTGTTTATTACTATAATCATAAGATGTATATATGATACACTCATCGGCGGAGGACACTTTGATATTAATAATCTATCCCCGGATTTAGCTGATATAATGATTGAGACCTTCAGCAACTATAACTCAGCAGTATTTCCCGTTGTATTAAATCTGTTAGGCGGGGTGGTAAAGCTTGGGATTTTTTCTTCAAGTGCAGCGGTGCCAACTACAGAAATGATTTTCCAAGCATTATTATCAGCATCAATTACATCCTTTATTCTCGTCCCTGTCCTTGCCTTTGCTAATGAATCATTTGAAAACATTAATAAGAGATTCAAAACATTCAAAATAGCTATACTTATAACAGATGGATTGATGTATGCCTTTGTCGTTTCAGGCTCTCTTATGTCAGTTAGTATTATAATAAATGAGATTCTGAACGAAGTATTTAATAATACACCATACATACTACGTTTTGCACTTTATTTGGCAATCCCATTAATAATATACTTCATAGTATACCTTTTTATACCAAAAACGAAAGGCAATACCGTACTTCAAACTTTTATAATGTTATGCAAGAATTTCCTTGTGGGACTCCTTATGTCAATATTGGGAATGACAGTAGTGGGATGTCTCAATCTTTGCCGGAATTTGATGTACGCCGATACAATGGATATCGTATTCGTCCTTACAGTATTGGTACTAAGCTTAGCAGGATTGGTATTTGCTGCTAAACTTAATAAAAGTAATAATTAACACACAGGAAGGACAGGTAAAAGAACTTGTCCTTCCTGTTATTCTCTCCCCGGTTGAAACTGCAAAAAATCTTTTCCTTGGATTTTATAAAATCTCTTGCAAAAGTCAACAATATCATTTATAATATATGTGTTGTTAACAAAAAATAAAACCACAGGAAGCTGTTTCTGCACCTCGGCTGCGAAGCAGCTAATTTTCGTGGTTTATCGTACTATATGGAGTGCCTTATGTTTAAGATCGGTTTTGATAACGAAAAATATCTTAGTCTGCAGTCCGAGCATATCTCAGACAGAATCAAAAGCTTCGGCGGTAAGCTTTACCTTGAGATAGGAGGTAAGCTGTTCGACGATTTCCATGCTTCCCGCGTTCTTCCCGGCTTTGCGCCCGAAAGCAAGATCCGTATGCTTATGAAGCTGAAGGATCAGGCTGAGATCGTCATCGTGGTTTCCGCAGTTGCCATCGAGCAGAATAAAATGAGAGCCGACCTGGGTATCACCTACGATATGGACGCCATCAGACTTATCGATGCCTTCACGGGAATCGGTCTGTACGTGGGAAGCGTAGTTATCAATCAGTATTCAGCTCAGCCCGCAGCAGACGCTTTTATCAAGAGACTCCAGAATCTCGGCATCAAGGTATTCAAGCACTATCATATTCCCGGATATCCCTCCAATGCCAAGCTCATCGCCAGCGAAGAAGGCTACGGTAAGAACGACTATATCGAAACGGAGCGTTCCCTTGTGGTAGTTACCGCCCCCGGTCCCGGCAGCGGAAAGATGGCGGCTTGCCTGTCTCAACTCTACCACGACAACAAGCGCGGCATTAAATCAGGCTACGCAAAATACGAGACCTTCCCTATCTGGAACCTGTCTCTCAACCATCCCGTAAACATCGCATACGAGGCGGCAACCGTTGACCTCAGCGACCTCAATATGATCGACCCCTATCACCTCGAAGCTTACGGAGAGACCACCGTAAACTATAACCGTGACGTTGAGATTTTCCCCGTACTCAAGCTTATTTTCGAAAACATCTACGGCGAATGTCCGTACAAATCCCCCACGGATATGGGAGTTAATATGACCGGCTATTGCATTACAGACACCGAAGCTGTCAACGAGGCAGCAAAAATGGAGATCGTCCGCAGATACTACGATACCCTCTGCAAAAAACGCAACGGAACTGCGGATGCGGAAGAGGTATCCAAGGCGGAGCTTCTTATGAACCGTGCAGGCGTAACAACGGAATACAGAAAAACAGTCCGGGTTGCCCTTGACAGATCTGAAGAAACAAGCGGTCCCGCCGTTGCCATCGAGCTTCCCGACGGCCGCATCGTAACAGGAAAGACCTCCAAGCTTCTAGGTGCATCCGCCGCTGCACTGCTCAATGCTCTCAAGGTCCTCGGTGACATCAACGACGAGATACATCTCCTCCCCCCTGTGGTAATCGAGCCTCTCAGCCGCCTGAAGACCGAAACTCTCGGCGGACATAATCCGAGACTCCATGCAGATGAAATACTCATCGCCCTTGCAATTTCCGCATCAACAAACCCCGTTGCAGCTCTTGCAATGAAGCAGCTCGAAAAGCTCCGCGGAGCTGAGGCACACGCAACCGTCATCGTATCAAGCGTTGATTCATCAACCTACCGAAAGCTCGGCATCAATCTCACAATGGAGCCGGAGTATCAGACGAAAAAGCTTTACCACAGTTGAGCTGTGTCAGATTTTGCTTATGATAATTTATTCTCTCGATGAAAGGAATATCAAATATGTTAGCTCAGACCCCCCCTATGGGATGGAATTCATGGAACACTTTCGGTACGGATATCAATGAGCAGGTAGTTCTCGAAACCGCCGATGCCATCGTCCGTCTCGGCCTTGATAAAGCCGGATATAAATACGTTGTCGTTGACGACGGTTGGTCAGCAAAAGATCGCGACCCCGTAACGGGCAGGATCGTCCCCGATCCCGTTAAATTTCCCCACGGTATGAAATACGTAGCAGACTACGTTCATTCCCTCGGTCTGAAGTTCGGCATCTATTCCTGTGCAGGTCTCAGAACCTGTGCCGGTCTCCCCGCAAGCCTTGACCACGAATACCTCGATGCTCAGACCTTTGCGGATTTCGGAGCAGATCTTCTCAAGTACGACGGATGCTTCATCCCCCCGAATATCGATATTCACCTGCTCTACAGAAGAATGGGTATGGCTCTCAAGGCAACGGGCAGAGAGATCCTCTTCTCCCTTTGCACCGGAGACATTTCAAGAAAATGGGCGCGTGAGGTTGGCGGTCATATGTACCGCAGTACAGGTGATATCAGTGACTGCTTTGAGTCATATAAGAATATCCTTATGGCTCAGGACGAAAAGTTCTGCTACAGTGCCCCCGGATGCTTCAATGACCTTGATATGCTCACAGTCGGTATGAACGGTAAGGGACTTGTCAGCACCAGCTCCTACAGCTATGAGGAATACCGTGCGCAGTTCTCAATGTGGTGCGTGTTCGGAACTCCCCTTATGCTCGGATGTGACGTCAGAACTCTTTCAGATGAAATGGTAGAGCTCATCACCAACGAGAGACTTCTCAGGATCAATCAGGACCCCGAATGCCGTCCTCCATACAGAATGGCACATCTCGGTTATCAGAACTTCGACAAAAACGTATACTTCAAGCACCTTTCCGATAACGAATACGTTATTGCTTACTTCAACTATTCAAACGGTTGGGCACATACTCACACCTGCTTCTCCGATTTTGGTCTAAGCAATGAATCCGGTCTCGCTCTGGAGATCACAGATGCGTTCACCGGTGAAAACCTTGGCGTGTATAAGGAGTACTTTGCACCCAGAGTAGAGTCCCACGGCACAAGAGTATATATCGCCAAGGTAGTAAAGCCGTAATGATACGCTGTGAAAAATGCACTGCCGAGCTTACCGGTAATGAGATCGGGCTTTATCGTAAGATAGTCCACCGCAGTGCTGAGAGCTTTCTGTGTATCAGATGTCTTGCGGAAAAGCTGAACATACCTGAAGCAGATCTCCATGACATGATCAACCGTTTCAGGCGTGCAGGTTGCACCCTGTTCGCCCCCATAGACAATAACTGAAACGTCTCTTTACAGAAAATCAGCCGCAGAATAAGCATCTTGCCATTCTGCGGCTTTCCTTTTGCATGATTATATCATACCTCACCCAAGCTCTTCCCTGAGTCTGGCAAATATCTTCTTCTCCTCACGGGAGATCTTCACCTGAGACAATCCCAGCACGTCTGCGGTCTGCTGTTGCGAATAATCCTTGAAATACCTCAATATTATTATCTGACGCCACAAAGGATCAAGCATACGGATGGATTCAGACAAAGCAACGTATTCCACGGTCTTA
>CAYYRY010000082.1:0-669 GCA_964474245.1 uncultured Ruminococcus sp.
TTCATACCCCTTTTTCCTATCGCTTTTTTATCATCCTTTATTTTGTTTGATTTTTGTTTACCCCAACTATTGACATTGAGCCTATAATTATTGCCGTCAAGAAAAGCAGGACAGAGTAGCTGTATCAGTGTGAAGACTGTACCGACTGTTCGCATAAGAAAGATACAAATATGAAGGCAACAGAATCTTTCGGATGAATGTAGAACTGCCAAGCATTCACAAAGAGGTATTAGGCAAAATCCTCCATGTCCCCTGCATAGAGGATCACGGAGACTGATCAAATAAGCCGTATTAGGTGCCTGAGATTTTTTGTGCTTCAGGGACTTTATAAATTCAGACTGATAATAACTGATCAAAAACCAAAATATTCCTTTGCATTTTCGTAACAGATTCCTTTGATAATCTTTTCAAGGTGCTTTGCGTCGTACGGGTATTCGCCGTTTTCAACCCAATTTCCCAGGAGATTGCATAGGATACGCCTGAAATACTCGTGTCTTGTGTAGGAAACAAAGCTTCGGGAGTCAGTGAGCATACCGATGAACGTGCTGAGACAGCCGAGATTGGCAAGGGATTTCATCTGTCTTTCCATTCCGTTTTTGTTATCGTTAAACCACCACCCGGAGCCGAACTGGATCTTTCCTTTTGAGGGAGCGCTTTGGAAGTTACCTA
>CAYYRY010000082.1:679-7347 GCA_964474245.1 uncultured Ruminococcus sp.
ATTACGGTTTTCGGCAGAACGCCACGGCTGTCAAGATCATCAAGGATTTTTGAGAGTCCCTCAGCTATCTCAAAATCGTTTATGGAGTCAAATCCCGTGTCTGCACCGAGTTTTTTATACATTCTGGTATTGTTGTTTCTTAGCGCACCTATGTGGAGCTGCCATACCCAGCCGCGGCGGGAGTATTCTTCACCCAGGAATACCAGCTTTTCAATGATGATGTTGTCAAGCTTATCGACCGCATGGTCGGATAGCCTGCAGCCGTTTCCGTGGAAATAGTCAATTCTCTCGGTCAGGTCACCTTTGATGTTTTCAAGATCGGGACGGAACGTGGGTATGACTTTCGTTTCGAAATCAGCAAGCTGTCTGTGGTGTGAAAGATAGTCGTAGGGATCATCAGTGGTGCAAATAACTTCAACTCCCGATTTCCTTATAAGACCGCGACAGGAAAAACTGTCTTCCTTAAGCTTTTCGTTAACAGCATCCCATATATCCTTTGCAGTATCCTCTGAAAGAAGAGTATCCACATCAAAATATCTTTTCAGTTCAAGATGAGTCCAGTGATATAGAGGATTACCAATGAGATACGGCATTATGCGAGCAAAGCAGGTCCACTTTTCAAAGTCGTCGGCACTGCCTGTTATATATTCCTCGTTAATTCCCATTGTACGCATCTGACGCCATTTATAGTGGTCACCACCGAGAAACAGGTCATATGCATTTTTAAACTTATAGTCCTCAGCAATCATTTTCGGAGGCAGGTGGCAGTGATAGTCAATAATCGGCATATCCTTGGCGAAGCTATGATAAAGATACCTTGCGGTTTTTGTTTTCAGAAGAAAATCGTCGTTTATGAAGTTCATGGCAATTCCATCCTTGCTCTGTAATGATCTGTGTTTATTATAGCATACAGTTGCGAAAGAGTACAAGGGGGGAGAAAGATAAAACCAGCATAGGATGTCGTATATCTAATGCGTAGGGGACTAACTATACCATCATACCATAAAATCTTTGGGTTTCATCGGATCATTTCCTGTCAATACTCAAAGAGTAACAGTATTCTTACAGATGAAATACTCGCATCATAAGCAAACCGTAAAGACGTGCGAAAAAGGATGCGGTCCAATAATCTTTATAGAAAAAGTAAAAATCCCGCTCTCTTACGAGAACGGGATTTTTAGCTGATACCCGGATTCGAACCGGGGACCTCATCCTTACCAAGGATGTGCTCTACCGACTGAGCCATATCAGCGTGCTCAACGGATGATATTATATCAGATATTTGATCTTTTGTCAAGGGAAATTGTAAAAGTTTTTTTGTTTTATTTGCGTTTTTGACCGATAGTTATTTGTAGCTCCGTAAGAAGGAGGAAATAAATAATTTTCGCTTCTCCGCCTTTTGTTTACAAATTAACCCATAATTTTCTTCGAAATTGTAGTATACTGTGTTATGGTATATTTCGTCACTATAGGAGGTCTCATGTCAACAAATCTGTCTTCACGTTCCCACGTCAAGGATATGACGAAAGGAAATATCTATAAGCTCATAACGCTGTTTGCCCTTCCTATTTTTTTAAGTCAGGTATTTCAGCAGCTTTATAATACTGCAGACGCTTTTATAGTGGGTAAATTCCTCGGTACGGAGGCTTTTGCCGCGGTCAGCTCATCGGGTACGCTTATCTTCCTCATGATAAGCTTCTTCACCGGCGGTGCCATGGGTGCTTCCGTCGTCATTTCCCGTTATTTCGGAGCGAAGGATTATTCTAAGGTCTCCGCCGCCATACATACGGCGTTGGCTTTAGGTATCGTCTGCAGCGTGGTGCTCACCGTGGTGGGCGTTACCATGACTCCCATTATGCTCAGATGGATGCAGACAGACCCGGACGTTATGCCTCAGGCTGTTGAATATTTCAGATGTTATTTTATCGGCTCCGGTGCCATGGTAATGTACAATATCTGCAAGGGTATTATGAACGCTGTCGGTGACAGCCGCCGTCCTCTTTATTACCTTATCTTTTCTTCACTTGTAAATATCGTCCTCGACCTCCTTTTCATCGGCGTATTCCATTGGGGCGTATGGTCCGCAGCTTTTGCAACGGTCATCTCTCAGCTTGCAAGCTTCGTTTTGTGTATGATCCATCTCATGAAAAAGGGACAGGTGTTCTCCGTCAGACTCAGAGATATCCGTTTCCACAGGAATATGCTTTACGAGATCGTAAAATACGGACTCCCGTCGGGTATACAGAACTCCGTTATAGCTCTTGCCAACGTAATAGTGCAGACTCAGATCAATTCCTTCGGCAAGCTTGCAACGGCGGCGTACGGTGCCCACGCGAAAATAGAGGGCTTTGCATTCATGCCCATCACCAGCTTCAACATGGCTATCACCACGTTTATCAGCCAGAACCTCGGTGCGAGGGAGCATGACAGAGCGAAGCGCGGTGCCAGATTCGGTATCATCGCTGCGGTTCTCCTTGCGGAGGCAGTGGGAATTCTTGTGTACAAATTTGCGCCACAGCTTATTGCAGTGTTTGACAATACTCCCGAGGTCGTGGCATACGGAGTAAGACAGGCCCATACGGTGGCTCTGTTCTACTGCCTCCTGGCGTTCTCACATTCCGTTGCCGCGGTATGTCGGGGCGCGGGAAAGGCGTTCGTGCCCATGTTCGTCATGCTGTCCGTATGGTGCGTTATAAGAATAGTGTACATAATTGCTGTAATGAACATATTCGGGGATATAGGATATATCTATTGGGCGTACCCTCTTACGTGGGGTATCAGCTCAGCGATCTATCTCGTATATTACCTTTTCTCCGATTGGATCCACGGCTTCGACGACGTGCAGATATGACTTGTGGCGTTGGGGATGGAGAGAAAGCTCACACTTAGTCAAATGACTAAAATAAAAAAACACGGCTGTTGCAGGTGCTTTCGGGCACGGGCAACAGCCGTTTCTTTGTGGAGGGAGCTTATTTCAAATGAGGCTTCGCTCTATGGTCGTACAGGCGGGAAGTCACGGGAGTGCGGCGCCTGTACGATGCTTAAAGATACTTTCTGATATCTATCGCCAGCTTTTCTTCAAGATTTATGAGCCTTTTGGCAATATCCTTTGAGAACTCGTCGGCGGCTTCGTATTCGTTGAGGTATTTGTTCAGCGATTTGACGCCCATGTTACAGCCGTCGGTCATAAGGTCTGCGATTGTCTCGTCCGACTCGTTTAGACCGAGCTTGAAATTGGTTTTGATCTCAGACATACCCTTGGCGATGGGGTTGGGGTTCTTGCCCTCTTCGTGAAGCCTGTGGAGATGCTCCTCAATCTCATCCTCAAGCTCGTCATGCTGACGTTTACATTTTGTGAGGTAGTCTCGAAGCTTGTCGGACTTGACGTAAGGCAAAACGTCCTCGAGGGATGCCACCCCCATTTTTACACCCGCATCACATTCTCTGAGAAGCTTTATTGTATCACTTTCAACCATGTCTGTCTCCTGTAAAATTACGTTACGGGAATAGTATGCGCCTCTTTTGAGATAATATACTCGGGATGTAGGAAAAGCTTGAGACAACATAATATCATGCGTTCTATATCAGATTTGTTAATTGAAACGCTTTTCCATATAGCCGCAGGTGAACGGGAAAAAGTCAAATTTTCGTGTGCCGATATGTACAAATCCAAATGATTCGTACCATTTTCTCAGAATTATGTTTTCTTCAACGATACTTATTTTGATTTTTCTGCAGCTTGCCTCTTGTGCAATCGTAAAAGCATGTATCAAAAGCTTTTCACCAATGCCTTTATGTCGGTATGTCGGGAATACGCATAAATTGTTCAACTCACACTCATTGCTACCAACCAATAATAATGAATAGTATCCGACAATGCTACCGTTGTCGAAAAAGGCATACATAGGTCTCTGCTCTTTGTCAAAATGCCAATTCAGCCTTTCGGTGGTAGTCGCAAATGCTGTGAAACGAGGGGCGTTTTCTTCAGTTAAACCGAATTCATCGGCAACTGTTAAAAAGCTTTCTTTTATTAGCTTTACACATTCTGCTATTTCTTTTTTTCCTATCGCTTTAATCATAAGAAAACCTCGTCTGATTTATGTTGTCGGTGGAGAAAAAACTCATTTCAAAAACGGCGTTTCTCTTCTCAAGGCTTCGAGACAATATCCTCCGCTGTAGTTGACATCACCGGCGATAAGAAGCAGTGCAGTTATTTCCATGGATTGACGTACACTGAGAAGCAGACACTTTTCTCCGTTGATGTCCGTTTCATGCTTATCAACAAGCTTCAGCGCGAAAAGATCGTCCACAACCTTTGCTGTCTTTTCTTCGCTGATGGAGCAAACGTCAGCCATCAGTCCGGGTTCAAAGAGATAGCAGGAGGGCTGTTTCATAACGTACAGGACCCCTTTCATGGTGTCGGGATCGGAAAGTCTCTTGAATATCTCTCTCATTTCCTCGCCGTCCCCTATGACGGATGCGTATCCGGATTCCGTTTCGGGGAACACGGTGAAGTAGGGAGACGTACCGTTGGATATCATTGTGAAGCCATAGTCGTTTAGAATGTGGGAAGACATACGGGTATTCTTGATCTCTTCGGGATCGTAAGTCGCTTCGACTGCACCGAACAAACGGAAGAGTCCCTTTTCGATCTGCCAGCATACGTCGCGGACGACGTTAAAGCGTTCTTCAAACGGGGTGTCGCCGAGGAGACGGCGGATCTTAAACGATATGTCCTCTGCCGTGGCGCGGGTGCTACCGAAGAGCATATCGAGGGATACTCCCAGATTTTCTGCTATGGGGAGAAGCAGGGAGCCGTCGGGATAGGTGTCTGTGCCCTCCCATTTTGATACGGCTTGAGGTGACACGCCGAGGCGGGAGGCAAGCTGCTCCTGGGTCATGCCGCATCTGAGACGGTACTTTTTGATGTTTTCGGAAAGCTTCATTCGTCCCGTCCTCCTTCTATCATTTTGCAGGTGCCGCCAATGGAGTGTGAGAAGCACAGACTGTTCGTGAAAACGTCGTGGGCGAGGGACAGGAGAACAAGTATGTTTCCGTTACCGTAGGCTTCGTATATGGTAAGATCACCCGTTCTCATGTGGGCAAGGCGCTTTGATATCAGTTTCAGCTCGCACGCTTCATTAAGGAGAGAGGCAACCGCCTCTGTATTTCCGCCGTCAACGCCCGACAGCTGTGCCATATATTCCGCCGTGAAATTTGCAGGGCAGGCAGTGCTGTGGATGAAGCTGATTATCCGCAGGACGGAGGGGTTACAGAGAAAGTTAAACAGGCGCCAAAGCTTATTCTGAACTTCGCTGTCCCTAAGCCACTTGAAGTTCGCTTTGTTTCGGAGAAGGGTGACGGACATATTGATCTCGTCGCTTTTGACGGTGGTAGTGTAGAAGTGATCGGAAGAGATGTGCATTCTGTGACCGGGGGCTGGAATAGCGTCTTCAGTCTCGATGCCTATGTCCTGTGACATATTCTGAAAGCAGGCGGGGACGATGGATTCGCATATTTCAAAAGCTTTGAGATATGTTTCTTTTTTTGTGAGGCCCTTGAACTCGCCACGCAACGTTTCCTGAGTATCCGGCTCGTTGTCCTTGAGGCTGAAGATATAGTCGAGGCTTACGCCATAGTATTCCGCTATGGCGCGGATAGCCGATACGTCGGGCTCCGACGTTCCGTTTTCCCATTTGGAAACGGTCTTGTTTGATACGCCGATAGCCGTAGCGAAGGCTTCCTGAGTTAGTCCACGTTCAAGACGGAGGGCACTCAGCTTTTCGGCAATACTGTATTTTTCCATAATAATCTGGCTCCTCTTGTGTATTGGTTTTTAAGATCCGGACCTTGTGATTTCATTATAAACGAAACTGTAGGTGGAGTCAATGTAACAATATTTTATTATTTCTCCGTTTTGGGGAACTTTTTCAGAAAATACGCCTTGAGGTTGAGACGTGATTATTAAGAAAACACCTCCGAAAACGGCTTAAAAGGCAATTGTCTAACCGTGCGGAGGTGTTTGTATGTATTGAGATCCTGAGAATCATGTCTTGCCTGTCACAGCCTCTTTGATAACCGACCAGGCTTCGCACAGTGCGTCAAGCGACTTAGCGGCATTGGCGGGAGAGGTGGACGGAAGGCATACGGCGTCCATGCTGAAAGTGGTTTTATGGTACTTGTTATAGTATTTTTCGGCGGTCTTGCCGTTGAGAAATATCTGTCTGATGGGGGCGGTACACGTGATAACGTCTATATCGTTCGGGACAGCGTTTTTTATGGAGCTGTCGGCGCTTCCCGTGACGTCACAGGAGGCAAGCACGTCCCACAGGGCGATGTGATTAGACAGGAGAAAAGCTTTCTTTTCCTCCACGGTCTGAGGGATCTCTGAGTCAAACACCGACGCCAGCACCCTCCAGAATCTGTTTTGCGGATGTCCGTAGAAGAACATCTCCTCTCTGGACTTCACAGACGGAAAACTGCCGAGGATAAGGATTTTTGAGTGTTCATCAAACACAGGCGGTATGGGATGGTTCATTTGCCTCTCCTTTTTGGGTGGATCTATCATTCCTCCGTAAAACCGAGATAATTACGTATCTCACGGGTGAATGCTTCGCCGTACTTTTCGGCTTTGGCGTATCCTACGCCGGACACCTGAAGGAACTGAT
>CAYYRY010000083.1:0-7255 GCA_964474245.1 uncultured Ruminococcus sp.
GCATGAAGAAGTACAGACAGGTTGAAGTTGAATGTGACGAAGATCACAAGTTCAATCTTCAGATAGATGATTCCGACGTTGACGATACCACACCTGAGGGACGCGCTAACATATTCGCTTCCGATGAAGGTGCAGATGCTGCTGACGACATTGATCATGATGATTCTGATGATGATGTGGAAATCGAAAGCTTCTACAGCTTTGACGACGAAGACGACGATTACGGCGATGAAGAATAATTAACCTTTCGAAAGCGTACACTTCACTGTGTGCGCTTTCTTTTTAATCCGGTAAATTCTAAGATTAAATTCCACATCTGTATTTACTTTGAGAATTCCCATTCCTTTATTAACACAGCAAAACTAATCTCTTGACAAGTTATACGTCACGGTGATATAATAACTTGTAAATCAATCGGAGGTTATCCCAATGAAAATCTATAAGAACGTATCTGAGCTTATCGGCAGAACTCCCATAATGGAACTGTGCCGATACAGTAGTGAAAATAAACTTGAAGCTAAGCTCCTTGCAAAGCTGGAGCTGTTTAATCCTGCAGGAAGTGTAAAAGACAGAGTTGCCAAACATATGATCGATGATGCTGAGGCGAAGGGACTCATATCCCCGGGTGCCATGATAATCGAACCTACCAGCGGTAATACAGGTATCGGACTTGCATCCGTCGCCGCTTCAAGAGGTTACCGCGCAGTATTCACCATGCCGGATACAATGAGTGTGGAAAGAAGAATGCTCCTTACCGCTTATGACGCTGAGATTGTACTCACTCCCGGTGCCGAAGGAATGTCCGGTGCAATAAAAAAAGCTGAAGAGATCAAGAACAACAATCCCGGAAGCTTTATCCCCGGTCAATTCGTCAACAGCGCAAATCCTGAATCACACGTCTTAACAACAGCTCCCGAAATTTGGGAAGATACCGATGGAAATATAGATATATTCGTCGCAGGAGTAGGCACAGGCGGAACTCTTACAGGATGCGGAAAATACCTCAAAGAAAAGAATCCAGGCGTAAAAATCATCGCAGTTGAGCCGTCAGACTCTCCTCTTCTCTCCGAAGGAAAGGCAGGTCCCCATCCTCTTCAGGGAATCGGTGCAAATTTCATCCCCGAAACTCTTGATACATCAATATATGATGAGATAATAACAGTTTCAGGCGACGAAGCATATGCCGCCGGTAAAGAGATCGCAAGACTTGAAGGTATCCTTGTTGGAATCACCTCAGGGGCGGCTGTTCATGCGGCAACAATACTTGCACACAGACCCGAAAACCGCGGCAAGACCATAGTTGCCCTGCTCCCCGATTCAGGCGAAAGATATCTTTCAACACCTATGTTCAAATAATATTGTTTTCTATATGATCTTTAAAGGCACTTGATATCCCGTCAAGTGCCTTTATTCATCACACAACTGTGTTGTCAATGTTAAATCCACCGTCATATCCAAATAATATCAGACAATTCAACTTGACAGCATCACTTAATTATGATATAATCAAAATACCCCAGGGGGGTATATAACGATACAAGGAAAACATATGAAAGAAAATAACTGCTGTCACCTTCACAGTGACACACAAAGAAACACCCACGAAAAACGTGCGCTTATCAATAGGTTGAACCGTATCGAAGGACAGATACGCGGTATCAAAAACATGGTTGAGAGCGATTCATATTGCACGGATATTCTGATGCAGTCTGCGGCAGTGTCATCAGCGATCAACTCGTTTAACCGAGAGCTCCTGTCAGCACACATCAAAGGCTGTGTTGTTCGTGATATCGAAAACGGTGAATACGATATCATTGACGAGCTTGACGACATTCTGCGCCGTCTTATGAAATAGGAGGTCACCATGCAAAAATTTACAGTCACGGGAATGACCTGTGCCGCTTGCAGTGCCCGTGTGGAAAAAGCCGCACGAAGTGTAGAAGGAGTAACAGATTGCTCTGTAAATCTTCTGACGGGGGACATGATAACAGAAGGTGTTGCCTCCGATGAAGCGGTCATAGCCGCCGTAAGTGCCGCAGGATACGGTGCCGCGGTCAAAGGATCCATATCTACAAAGGCAGCGAAAGAAGAACCTCCCTCACAGAAAAGTGAAATAAAAGCCATAACTGCAAGGTTAATATGGTCGTGTGCCTTCCTTGTACTTCTGATGTACATTTCCATGGGACACATGATGATTGATCTGCCATTGCCCGTCTTCCTCACGAAGAGTCACACTTCCCTTGGACTTGCAGAACTGCTACTCTCTGCCATCATTATGGTGATAAACCAAAAGTTCTTTATTAACGGTGTAAAAGGGATTATCAAACGTTCACCCAACATGGATACCCTCGTTGCCCTCGGTTCGGGTGCTTCATTTATATACAGTACCTGTATGCTCTTCATGTCTGCAGGGGCAGAAGCCGCAGGTGACCGCATAGCGGCTTCAGAGCATATACACGGCCTGTATTTCGAATCCGCAGCAATGATACTTACTCTGATCACCGTAGGAAAGCTCCTTGAGTCCATGGCTAAAGGTAAGACCACAGACGCATTGAAATCACTCATAGAGCTTGCCCCAAAGACCGCAAATGTCATCCGTGACGGTACAGAGATGGAGATACCCGCCACTGAAGTTACGGTAGGTGACGTGTTCGTTATCCGCGCCGGAGGAAAGTTCCCCGTTGACGGCGTAATAATCGAAGGTGAATGTGCCGTTGATGAATCATCACTCAGCGGTGAAAGCATTCCGGTTGATAAAGCAGCAGGAGACACCGTATCTGCATCGTGCATCAACCTGTCGGGATTTGTCAAATGCAGAGCCACACGTGTAGGTGAAGACACCACTCTTGCACAGATAATCAGGATGGTCAGTGATGCCACCGCAACAAAAGCCCCAATAGCAAAGCTTGCAGACCGTGTATCGGGTATTTTCGTACCTACGGTTATTGCAATAGCAGTAATAACAGGTGCTGTTTGGCTTATCCTCGGTTCTGACATCGGCCGTGCTGTTACCCATGCGGTGTCTGTGCTGGTAATCAGTTGTCCGTGTGCCCTCGGACTTGCGACCCCCGTTGCCGTAATGGTAGGTAGCGGAGTCGGCGCAAAAAACGGGATACTTTTCAAAACTGCCGCATCCCTTGAGGCGGCGGGCCGTGTTACCATAGTCGCCCTTGATAAAACGGGCACAATTACCGAAGGAAAGCCCGTGCTCACCGATATTGTCACCACGGAAAACGTTACAGAAGAGGAGCTTCTCATTAAAGCATATTCACTCGAAGCAAAAAGTGAGCATCCGCTGGCAAAAGCTATCGTGGCTTCAGCCGAAAGCTCCGGTATGACAAAGCTTGATATCAGCGAATTTACAGTCTCCCCCGGTAACGGTCTGTCGGCGCGCCTCGACGGAACTCTCCTGATCGGAGGAAAGGCTGACTTCATTGAAAAGCATACAGCGATCCCCGAAAGCCTGCGCACTGTTGGAATAAGTCTTGCAAACAGCGGAAAAACACCTCTGTATTTCGCCCACGACCAAAAGCTTCTCGGTATCATTGCAGTTGCAGACACCGTAAAGCCCGACAGTGCTGAAGCTATCGCGGAAATGAAAAAAATCGGACTCCGTGTTGTCATGATTACGGGTGACAATGCAAATACTGCCAAGACAGTCGGTGATATTGCAGGGGTCGACGAGGTCATTGCAGGCGTTCTCCCTGACGGAAAGGCACGTGCCATCGAAAAGCTGAAGCACCACGGTAAGGTTGCCATGGTAGGCGACGGTATAAACGATGCGCCGGCACTGGTTACTGCCGATACGGGAATTGCTATAGGTGCAGGGGTTGACGTAACCATTGATTCCGCCGATCTTGTCCTCATGAAGAGCACTCTGAAGGACGTTCCTGCTGCAATCAAGCTCAGTCGTAAAACTCTCCGTAACATCCGTGAAAATCTTTTCTGGGCGTTTATATACAATATTATCGGCATTCCCCTCGCCGTCGGAGTTTTCGTCAGCATTCTCGGTTGGGAAATGAATCCTATGTTCGGTGCAGCCGCCATGAGTCTTTCAAGCTTCTGCGTAGTAAGCAATGCATTAAGGCTCAATTTCGCCCGTATTTATCCTAAATCAACTTCAGTTAACTATGAAAACAATAATCTTACAAATACACAAAAGGAGAATAAAACCATGATCAAAACAGTAAAGATTGAAGGAATGATGTGTCCTCATTGCGAGGCACACGTAAAAAAGGCTCTTGAAGCACTTGACGGAGTAACAAAGGTTACCGCAAGCCATACAGAAAAAAATGCAGTTATCGAGTCTTCCTGCGAGATAAACGACACACTTATCAAGTCCACTGTTGAAGAAGCCGGATATACGTACCTCGGTTAAAAAACAGCACACCCGAATTCATCTTAACAAAATGAATTCGGATGTGCTTTTGTTTATTCTTCTGCCTCAAATATACTTCCGAAATTGTAGATCAGCGTCGCAATCTGTACCCTGTCGGCAGTATCCTTGGGACTAAGCTTACCGCCGCTTCCCTTCATGATCTCGTTCTGAACAGTCCATTGCACAGCAGCTTCAGCATACTTTCCGATTTTTGACGTGTCGCTGAAAGCATCCATTACCGCATCATCTTCAATTGAAACGTCATATACCTTGTAATTTGCATATCTGTAAAGGAAGCAAGCAGTTTGCTCCCTCGTTACGATGCCGGTGGGATCAAAGGTAGTCTTGGAAGTACCAGTTACTATACCGTTTGACTCGCACCATATAACGCCGTTGTAATACCATGCACCTTTCCTGATATCCGTAAATGACGTTTTATAGTCTGAATCCACGGCAGGACTTCCCGCCATTCTGTATATGACCGTAGCCATCATGGCACGGGTCATACTGCCTGTCGGGTCAAACTGCGTACCGGTCACCCCGTTGAAAAAACCTTTTCCGTAGGAATATGCAATACCGTTATACCCCCAATGATCAGCCTTCACGTCAACAAACGGAAGATACGAAGTCTTGACGTATTTTTCTGACCACACGGTTCCGTCAGGATATTCAACTCCCACGCTAACCTTTATGCACATTCCGTCCCGTCTCTCAAGTGCAGGTATTTTTACGGACGTCGTATCAGTCGTCCATCCCTGAGCAAGCACCTTTACGTCGGTTTCATACTCACTTCCGGGAGTTCCCGCAAACTCAAGTATCTCATAGCTGTATGCGGAGGCACCTGCAGCACTCGTCCATGAAACATTCAAAGCCTCTCCCGGACTGAGTGATGTCGGTAAAGTAATATCAGCTTCATTTTTACACGATACGTCAAAGTCAACTATTCCTGATAACTCTATCCAACCGTAATACCCGAGGTATTTTGTAAAGCCCATGTTGCCCGATGCCTCAGTTACTGTAAAACTCGTCGCCTCTTGCGTCTTATAAAGGACGTCATCTGAAAAGGCATCACGGTAAAGAGTAACCGGTGCATCAAAGTGGTACACACCCGTCCTGTATGAAAGGACACTGACATTGCTCAATGCCTCACATAACTCCATTATAGCCTTGGTGCAATCCCCATCCATAGAGCTTTTGCTCATAAGAACGCCTTGAAGCCTGTCTGCTGCAGTCTGCAAAGCAGAAGCATCTCCTTCAAGCTCACAAGCCTTTAATATTTTCACAGCACCTTTCAGATACTCTTCAGCTTCAAGTCTGACGTCATCAGATATTCCGGGGTGTTTTACCAAAAGAATACTGTTTGTCACCCGACGGAGCTGCTCGGTCTTTGATTCTATAACACCGTTTTTGTTTTCAATAACCATCTGCGATGAATATCCGCCATCCAGATTGATTCCCGTGACGCATCCCATGCTGATGAGCATATCCGAAAGCTCGTATACCGTAAGTCCGGGATGCTCCTCTGTGCGTCCGTTGGCAGAAACTATGACCATGCTTCCATCCGCCTTGATCCCAAGTCCGGTCCTCGGCCCCCGTGTATTATTATAGCTGTCACCAAGTCCGTCACTATCCGTAACGTTCACTCCGTCCGATACTATATGATACCCGTATGTAACAATGGCACTGCTGCAGTTTTCCATGACCTCACGGGACTCAGATACCGTCTCTCTTACGTTAATTTCAACGGTATCCCCAATATTAAGAGACCGAAGAGATTCAGCATCAGCACCACCGTGCGGAGCATATAGAACGAACTGATCCTTGCCTACTGCGCCACCCTCAGAAACGCTGTATCTGACCTCGCATACACGGCCTTTCAGTACACCGCCCACGGTAAGCTCACCGCCGTCAAGCTTATCAAAGACTATCTCGACTCCGGTCGCCTTTGTATCTGTAACACTTCCGCACAGGCTGTCATAATAATAAATTATGTCATAAGTATCCTGAGGACAAACATTGAGACAAACAACGGGAGCTGTCCATTCTCCTCCGTTTGCGCTGACGGAGTATTCAACCTTTGACCTCACAAGAGCACAGCTTCCGTCGCTGTTAAAAGCCAGAACCCATTCCTCACCGTGATCGTTACATCCCTGAAGGATACGTCCGTTGGAGATACATACACCGCCGTAAATATTGGCGTTTACACCGGTTAAGCCAAAGAAGGCTCCGTTTACAGCACCTTTAACGTCATATCCCTCAGCCTCAGCCGCCAGGGCAGAATCATATGTAGTCGCACCGTAGCCTGAAAATTTGCAATAAACAAGAGGAATAACATCCCCCTCAGTGGGATCAAAGGTAAACGTCCTGACCATCTGCTTATTATCGTCATCATCAATGACCGACATCTCATCGTATACAATACCGCCATCGATGTTCAAGCTAACCGCTTCGGTAACCTTTCCGAAGCCGATATATTGATCTTTTGAAAAAGCTCCTGCACTTATCGGATATGCTGTAATGGATAATACAATACATAAGGCAACAAATACCGCCGTTGATCTTTGAAATTTCTGCATTTAATACTCCTGAATAAGCTGTGGTAAAAACTTACTTATATTATATAGTATCGTGAAATGTTTGTCAATATTTCTAAAGATTCAGTAACCGTCCATTATTTTCCTATACTTGTAAAAATGAAAAAGCTGCCGAAAGAGCGATCCTTCGACAGCCTCCGTTACCGAGGTGATTCGAACACCCGATCTACCGTTTAGGAGTAAAACCGAGACGTTTTCTCCTGATACGGTTTAGTCTATCACGACGCGGAAAACCCTTGATATTACTGGGTTTTCAAACGAACACGATATTTTTTCGTGTCTC
>CAYYRY010000084.1:0-7211 GCA_964474245.1 uncultured Ruminococcus sp.
GAGATCGAATGCGGTAACTATAGAAGCCTCTCCGTGGAGGCGGCTGTAAAGGAAGCTGAAAAATACCTCGAAGTCCTTGAAAGCTCAGACAACACCTTCGAATATCCCGTTTAATGTATTTTTGAAAGGAAATGAAATAATGTTAGGAATAATCGCTGCAATGCAGAAGGAAATGGACAATATTGCCTCACACATGACATCCCCTGTAAAGGAGACAGTGGGAGGAGTTGAATTCATCAAAGGAAAGGTCAACGGAACTGACGTTGTGTGCTCCGTATGCGGTATCGGCAAGGTATTCGCTGCAATGTGTGCTGAAGCCATGATCATCCGCTACTCTCCGAGTCTCATAATCAACACAGGTGTCGGCGGCACACTCACCAAAAAGCTCGGTATAGGAGACGTTGCCATATCGGATAAGGTATGTCAGCATGACATGGACACAACTGCCCTCGGAGACGAGCCGGGACTTATCTCGGGAATAAACAAGGTGTATTTTGAAGCCGACACCGAGTTTGCAGGTCTCATCAGTAGTATTGCAGAAGAAATGAACATAAATACCTGCACAGGCACCATCGCCAGCGGCGACAGATTCGTTGCAAGCGCCGCAGAAAAGGAAAGGATCACCTCTGTTTTCGGTGCAATATCATGTGAAATGGAGGGTGCCGCAGTCGGTCACGTTTGTTACGTAAACAATACCCCCTTCGTTATTATCCGTGCCATCTCCGATGATGCAGACGGCGGTGCGTGCGACAACTACATGGAGTTCGCCGCAGAATCTGCCGCAAAGTCCGCATCCATAGTATGCGCTCTCGCCGGGTACATGGCAAAGAGATAACGCACAGCAAATTTGTAAAACAAATATTAACAATACGGCAATACGGCGGGGCAGGAGCATATTTCCGCAAAGCTTTTCCCGCACATTTGTAACACCGCTACAGCGGCTGAATGGGAGATCAATATGAAAAGAATTATTGCACTACTGATACTGTGCTCCGTCTTAGGATGTCTTGTCTCCTGCGGAAACGAGACATCGGACGGAACGGATATCGTTAACACGACAGATACCAATGTTGAAACCGAAGCAGACGTATGGCCTATATTCGAGACTGTAGACTGCACCGTACATCACCGCGACTATCACATTATTCCCTACCGTCTTGCCAAGGAAATCGGCATTGACGAATGTAATGCGTGGGCAATCAGGATAAGGGCAAACGAAGTTAAAGTCCCTGAGACCGAAGCGGTCTATTACTCCACCCCCTCCACCGATACAACTGCAACCACCGAGGATGAGCCCTTCTGCGGATGCCCCGAATTCAACGTAAGAGCCTTTATTGATGATTTTGAGGTGTCCCGTGAAGATTTTGTCTCCTACGGTGAGCTGATAGCTCTCGGCACATATGATACCGCTATACTTTACGAGCGTACCCCCGAAGAGATAGAAGAATATTTCCTCTACAGAGAAGAGCTTATCGACCTGACCATAAAGAGTCAGCACTTTGCTTTCATTGAAAAGAGCTTTCAGTATGATTACATTTCTGAGCTTTACGACATGATAATATATGATAACGAGGTCGGCATCGGAATTTATCCTTCTATCCCTCAGATAGTGCAGGCGCTTGACATATCCCGTGAGACCCTTGAGGAGATAATCGACGAGTGCACCGCAAAAAACATAAAGATATACGGAAGATCGTTTAATTACGAATACGATCTGTCCCTGATCTACAACGAGGACGGCTCTTTCGCTGCACTCCCTACATTCGACGGACTCACAGACAGTGAAGTTGCCATGAAGCTTGACCGCCTATTCTGCGGAAGAGACTCCTGACGCTGAATTATTTTTAATATGATACGAATAATATGATACGAAAACTGTTTTTTCTGTCACTTGTTCTTATAGCCCTCGTATTGATTCTGTGCTCATGCGGTGTCGGTGATAATACAGAGCAAGACCCTGCTCAAGAAACCAATGAATCCACATCTGAGAACGTCATTTCAAAGGGTAACTGGTACTGTTTTGACGAAAAAACACGGAAAAAGCAGTATCTGGCATTCGGTGATGACGGTACCTTCAGCTTTAGCTGTGAATGCGGAGACCATACCGGGCTTCTCACATCGTATGACAAAGCATACGTAAGTCTTGAAGACAGACTCATCACCTTTTCAAATGCCGAAGGAGATACCGAGACCGTAGCTATACTGTACTGTGACAGCCATTTTCTGTGGCTGAAGCTTCCGCACAGTGCCCGACTGTTAAAAAATGCGGATAATGATCTGTCAATGTCTCCTCATCCGTCTGCAGCTCAGTATTTTTCGGATGACGAATATGCTTTGTTCTCCTTTCTTTCATACGAAGACGGACAGCTTACTCTCGCACCGTATAATTATGACAGAGATGCTCACGCCTCTTTCGCAAGCTACGTCTGCAAGGCAAACGTGGCAAAGGACGTCACTTTGGAAGAAGTTACGGTAACCGTTGACCATACGGCAGGCGGTGATCCTGTGATCTCGCACACAAGTCTTACATCCGACGACTTTGAATATATAGGAGAATATTATACCTACGGATATGCACTTCTGTCCGAAGACGGACTTATCACCAAGGTCACGTTTTACGGAGAGACCGAGATCCGTTAGAACATACCTCTCATGCTTTAACGATACCCCTCATGCTATAAAGTCTGAGGGGTATTTTGGTATGATCACTTCTCCGTTAAAGCATGGTTGAAGAAAGTCATGCCATAACAAAAGCATAAAAATGTCATTTTTCAAGTCATTGTCATCAATACCGCTTTACATTTTCAGCAGAATGTTGTATAATAATGATAAACAAAATTCAAAGAAAGGTTCACGTCAATAATGAAAAGAATATTAACCCCAATACTTGCACTTGTACTGATACTAACTATGACCGTATGTCCCGCCGTCGCGGCATTCACGCCGTCGGCTGACAAGATCTCTCCGATAGAAAAAGGCTCCGACGTTATCGTCCGCTTCGTCGTCGGCAGCGACATCCACATCGGATACGGAGACTCAGTACCGAAGCTCAGAAACGCGTACGCCGCAATGAAGCAGATCGGCGGAGTCGATGCCTTTATAGCGGCAGGAGACCTGACCGAAAACGGCTCCGCAGAGGAGCTCGCGCTCTATCAGAGCATCGTAGCTGAAAACAGCAGCACTCTCACCGTCGAGGTAGATGGCTTCAAGGGCACGGGTGCTGGCGCAGGCGCGGCTGTAGGTACCACCATATCAATGCTCGGTAACCACGAATGCTACAATGTTAACATTGAAAAGGATTTCCGTGAACAGGTCGGTCAGGAGACCGAGATGGTATACTGGCTTGCAGGCAAGGTGCCCGTTATCAAGGTAAGCCTTGCCATTGGCGGAGATTCATCTTACTTTGAGACCAAGCACGACTTCATCGAGAAGGCTGTCAAGGAGGTCGTTGCCACCGGCTACAAGGGACACATCTTCCTCATATCCCATATAGCCTTCGAGGATACGGTTTTCGGTGATTACCAGAAGGGCGACAGATATCTGCCCGAGACCCGTGAATTTCTCGAGGACTATCCTCAGCTTGTGCACATCACGGGACATTCGCACGCAACTCCCATGAACCCCGGTGTTATCGACCAGTCCGCAGGCTTTACCAGCATCGTTACCGGTACTGTCGGTAAATATTACAGACAGTCCGAGGACGAACTCTTCGGTTCCTCCTTCACTGTTTTTGACGTAAAGACTGACGGCACCACCGAGCTTTACCGTGTGGATCTCACCAAAGGCGAGCTCATTTACGGTAACGAAAGATGGGTGCTCGACTCAGCTGACAAGCCCTCCGACTTCATATACTTCAATGACCCCGCAATGGCGAAGAATCCCGACTCCTACGCTCTGAAGGGCTCCGCCCCCATTTACGGCGATGGCGTGAGTGTTACTGCAACGGACAGAGGTGACTATGACTCCGTTGAAGTAAAGTTCACAGCCAACGCGAAGCCCGCAAGCGACAAGAACTACGACTATGTTGAAAGCTACACCGTAAGTGCAACTCCCGTAAAGGGCGGGGATCCCGTAAAGACGACACTTTACAACGACCCCGTACTCAAGGGCGGCGAGACGCTTACTGCCGTTCTCTACGGTCTTGAATATGACACGGATTACGAGATATCCGTCACCGCAGACGGACCTTTTGGAAAATCAAGCACACCCGTTAAGGCGAAAAACACCGTAAACATAGGCACGCGCGAGAGCACTGATGTCCCCATCAAGACCCTCTACTGTGTAGACTACTCCACCGGTGACACCGCTGAGCTCAAGGGACACGGCGGTAAGCTCCCCGGCCCCACCAAGGTAGTATTAAGCGAGGATATCGGTAAGATGGCTGCCTCCTTTGCAGGCATGGGCTTCGGCACCTACGACTTCGACATGAAGGACATGGATGCCATCCGCTACGGCTTCAGCCTTGAGGCATACTTCAAGGTCGAAGACACAGGGTCCTATCAGCAGATTGTTAACTTCAAAGGCCCTGACGTTAACATATACGTTAATGAAGGAAACGTATCGTTCCACATGAACGTAGCCGCAGAGAAGGACACCTACACTGTCGGTATCACTCCAATTGAAGAGAAGCAGTGGGTACACGTGATTCTGACCTATGACGGTAAGAGGGCGCGTACGTACGTAAACGGCGAGCTTAAGTCGACAGATCTTCACTCAGGCGGTCTTACGGTAAGTGCCGAGGACACCACTGAGATTATTAACGTCGGCGGCAATGCTATGACGGAGGACAATCTTTCCAAGGGCTCCATGATCAATATGTTCGCACTTAGACAGGGTGTCATGACAGACGCTGAAGTCAAGGCGGCATACGAGACGACCACTGCCAAGGGCAAGACTATGCACTTCACCGACGTTCCCGAGGGCAAGTGGTTCTACCCCACGATCAATTACGCATACAATACGGGACTTATGAACGGTACGTCCGATACACTCTTTGCTCCCTCCACCAACACGAGCCGTGCGATGATCGTTCAGCTCCTCTACAACATCGAAGGCAGACCTGCCGTAGATACGGCAAACAATCCCTTCACTGACATCCCATCAGGTAAATGGTACACCTCCGCCGTGCTTTGGGCTTACCATAACGGAGTCACCACCGGCACAAGTGCAACCACCTTCTCACCCGACACCCTCGTTACCCGCGAGCAGGTTGCAGTATTCCTTTACAGATACATGAAGGATTATAAGAAGGCGGAAATGGCAGAGGGCGCCGACCTCTCGACCTTCCCCGATGCCGATAAGATCAGCCGCTACGCAGGCTTTGCCGAAGCTGTAGCATGGGCAAACGGAGTTGGTATCATAACCGGTAAGAAAAACGGCGACGACGTACTCCTCGCACCTCTCGATAAAGCAATGCGAAGCGAGACAGCTACAATGTTCGCACGCTTCCATAAGGCATACGTAAGATAATCTTATATCCGTTTACGCCGCTACTGTTGATAGCGAAAATAACCGTCCGCAAATTAATTTGCGGACGGTTATTTTCTTAAATTTACAAGAAAGTTATTTGTAAAACGTCTCGCAGACGCGTGGTCTGCGAGACGTTTCTTTGATATTACAGCTTATCCTTTACGTTTTTCAGAGCCTCTTCAATACCGATCTTCTTTTCACGGTACTTTTCGAGCTTTTCTCTTTCAGCCTCAACTACAGCCGCGGGAGCACGGGAGGTAAATCCTGCGTTGTTCAGCTTGCCTTCGGCTCTCTTGATCTCGGCGTCAACGGTCTTAAGCTCCTTCTCAAGACGTTCAGCCTCAGCCTTGAAGTCAACCATGTCGGCAAGGGGAATATAGATCGCCGCAGAGTCTGTGATGATCTGTACGGCTCCGTCGTCATCGTAGCTGTCAACCACTGCATAGGAAGCGGCAGACGCCAACTTCTCGAAGAAGATACCTGCATCCTTGAAGCTTTCGGGATACTTCGTTACCACGGATACTGCAGCCTTACGGGAGGGTACTACGCCCATTTCCGACCTGCGTGCTCTTACAGCCTTGATAGCCGCGATAACTCGCTCGAAGGACTCGGTCTCATCCTCGAATGAGGGAATCTTGTCAGCATCGGGGTAATCCTTCAGCATGATGGTGCCTTCCTCGCCCGGAAGTCCGGAGTAGATCTCCTCGGTGATGAAGGGCATGAAGGGATGGAGAAGCTTCAGTACTTCGCGGAGAACGTATGCGAGAACGTTCTGAGCACACTTGCTTCTGTCAGCATCAGCACCTGATACGGAGGGCTTGGACAGCTCGATGTACCAGTCGCAGTATACGTCCCAGATAAAGTCGTAGATGGAGGACAGCGCAACGCCGATCTCGTAGTTGTCAAGGTTAGTGCAAACAGCCTTTACGGTCTCGGAAAGCTTGGTGAGTATCCACTTGTCCTCAGCGGCAAGCTTGTCCGTCTCGGGTGTCTCGATCTTGTCTATGGTGAGATTCATCATTACGAAACGAGCCGCATTCCACAGTTTGTTTGCAAAGTTGCGGGCAGATTCGATCTTCTCGTCGGAGAAGCGCATATCGTTTCCGGGGCTGTTACCCGTACCGAGCGCGAAGCGGAGAGCGTCTGCGCCGTACTTGGAGATAATTTCAAGAGGATCGATTCCGTTTCCGAGGGACTTGGACATCTTGCGTCCCTGTGCGTCACGTACCAGTCCATGGATAAGTACGGTATCGAAGGGGCTCTGACCCGTATACTCAAGGGATGAGAATATCATACGGGATACCCAGAAGGTGATGATGTCGTAGCCTGTAACGAGAGTACTTGTGGGGAAGTAACGCTTCAGGTCCTCGGTATCATGAGGCCAGCCCAGAGTTGAGAAGGGCCAGAGTGCGGATGAGAACCAAGTATCAAGCGTATCGGGGTCCTGAGTCATGCTGCCGCCGCACTTGGGGCAGGTGCAAACCGCATCCTTGGATACGACGGTCTCGCCGCACTTGTCGCAGTAGTAAGCGGGAATTCTGTGACCCCACCAAAGCTGACGAGAGATACACCAGTCCTGAGTGTTCTCCATCCAATGGAAGTAGTTTTTGTCAAATCTTTCGGGAACGAAGCGGATGTCTCCGTCGCGTACAGCCTTAACTGCGGGCTTAGCGAGGGGCTCCATCTTAACGAACCACTGAAGGCTGATCATAGGCTCGATGGTGGTACCGCAACGGTAGCAG
>CAYYRY010000085.1:0-7096 GCA_964474245.1 uncultured Ruminococcus sp.
AGATCACTGAACTTGAACCGCTTATGACAGCCACACAGGACGTACACGAAATTACAGGTTATATGGATAAGTGGGATGAACTTTCCGTCAGCGACAAAATGGCGGTCGTTGACATTTTGATCTCTAAAATCAGCGCAAGCGAAAACAATATTGAAATTACATGGAAGTTTTAAAATAATACTTCATGTTGACTGTAAAGGTGATCCACGAGACCCACGCTCACGGAAGTGAAAGAGGTGCTACATACGCCCTCCTTGCAGGGTTCTGCGTAATGCTCGTTACCGACGTGCTTTTAGGATAAAATAAAACTGGGGAGGTGAGCCAAGGCTCACCTCCCCGAAGTTTATTAATACGCTTTAACCGTCGATGTCTTCGTCATCGTAGTATTCGTCGTCATAGTAATCGTCGTAGTATTCGTCATCGTAATACTCGTCGTCATAGTAATCGTCTGATGAACCTGCGAGAGCCATGATAACGCTGCCGAGTTCAGACTCAGTAAACTCTGTAATAAGAGCTTCATACGCATCCATGCCCATGGTTACGAGGTTGCTGTACTCGGGAATAGCCTCAACGGTGCCGCCTGCCTTAGCGGTATAAGATATACCAAGTTCAACAGTCTCTCCGCCTACCGTAGCAGAATCAACGGAAATTCCGAATTCATTTTCGCTGTATGTAAGCTCACCGTTAGCAGCAACAAGGGCAGTACCGTCAGCAATTACCTCAAACTCATACTCATGAGATGATGTATTGAGAATGAATGAGAATCCTCCGGTCATCTTTTCACTCTCAGACTCGATCTTCATGTCTACGTAAACGCCTGCCATGCCTTCGTCATCGGACTCCTTAACGGTGATGTTAGCTGTTCCGATTTCTTCTCCGTCTTCCTTCATCTTCATATCAATGGTCAGATTAAAGGGATTAGCAGAATCGGTGCTGAAATTCATGGTTGCGATAACGTCAGGGGCGATAAAGTCTGACTTAAGAATAGAGCCGTCTTTCTTTACAAGATAGTACTTGTACTTAAAGTCGATGTTTTCTTCTGCAATAGAATCCTTGAACTCAGACATGATCTCATCAAAATCAAGCTCTAAAGTTGCCGCCATATCACCGATGAGAGACTTATACATATCGACGGTAAATCCAACAACCTTTTCGAAGTCTGCCTTTGTGATAGCGTATTCAATTGTTATAACTTCAACTTCACCAACGGTCTCTTCAGCAACGGTGGGAGTCTTACCCTTGATGATTGCTTCAACGTCAGTCACATACTTCTTGTATACGTTTTCAATGTCTTCAACCTTGAAGCTTTCCTTGATATCGTCAAGCTTTATGCCCATTTCAGCTTCAAGAGCAGCAACAAGATCATCGTAGGTCATGCCCATTGCCTCAATAATGGGAGCCTTCTTGATATCCTCACCAAATGTATCAAGCTTGATACCGTAGTTCTTGTCACCGAGAAGTGCTGGAATGCTGAGGGCTATGTTATTCTTGTCGCCCCAAAGCTTAGCCTCAGCGGAAATACCTTCAGCACCAACGGAAAGCTTACCGTTGTATGCACCCGTTGCAGCATCAGAAACAATGTTCATCGCAATGTTACCAACCTCAGGTACTTCTACCTTCAGCTCATTTGATGCCACTCCATCCTTCATCTTGTCAAAAGCATCGAGAACCTTGCCGTACTTTGCATCAATTGCATCGATATACTTTTGATTTGCCGCAGTTATAGCGGCATAGGGGTCTTTTTCAACGTCCTTCAGCGAAAGCGCATCTCCACATGAAGCGAGCATTCCGAGGCAGAGAACTACCATAAGAAGGAGCGCTGTAACTCTAAATAAGTTTTTCATATAGATTCCTCCGTTTATTTAGCTGCCATAGACAGCTTGTTTACAATGTCATTATATCACACAAGAAATTATTTGTCAACCGTTTTAGTGTCTTCATGATATTCGTAGCTTGTGGAATCATAAGCCAAAAGTATCTTATTCGGAAAAACACCGGCATAAACTAAATATATCGTATCTCCGCAAACGGCATTTTCCCATGTGTGCATATCCACGTCACCGGGATAGTATCTCCCGCGGTGTGTGAGAAAAATTGTGGGGATCGAGCTATGCCGTCTGCCGCGCCTTACTTTATCTTTGCGGTACATGACGTCACTTTCCACGGTGAATTCCCCTTTTTCAGCACGCTTCATTCTGATCATCTCAAGTGTCACCAACAGTAAAAAGTAGACAAGGATGATACCGAATGATACGTACAGCATCACTGTAGTTGCTGATTCCGTAAGTAATATCGAGAAGGAAAACAGGCCCATAGCGGCGGTCACGACAAGCAGCATCACGTAGGTAATGATCATACGGCGGCTTCTTTCTTTCATGTCTGCCAATATCATTTCACGCGTTAACTGTTTTTTCATAAGTCCTCCAAAAACGTAATATCCGGGTGATGTTTTCACTATTATACCACAGCCCTGTATTCTTTTCAATATACGTAGATATCTGATACGAGCTCACAGCTTCAATATCAAGGAAAAGAGGCATACCACAAATGCGGATAAGCCTCTTTTCCTTGATATTGCATATTTATATAGACACCCTGCATTTACGCCGCAGGAGTACAGGCGACGCAACTCTCCTCAGTGGCAGAATGGTATATACTTATATTTACCTTACGACGAAATAGATCATCCAGCGAGGGATGCGGATGTTGTTTCCGTCTATGATCAGCACAACGTCAACGTTTACAAGGTCGTGCTCGTTCAGCTCCACTGTGTAGATTCCGATCTCTCCGCCCCAGTCAAGCTTATATTCGAGTACGCCGTCTTCGTCGCCTGCAAGCTCCATGCTGAATTCACAAAGCGTATTACGTGCTACGGTCACTCCAACGTACATTCCGATCTCATGTTCGGTATAGTCCCATACTTCCTTATCGGTATGAACGTATACGTTCAAATACCTGTGTCCGTTGCGTTCACCGAATTCGGGAGAGGATATGGGCTCCGTGTCCTCATACAGCGATACTTCTATGCTAATACCGTATTCCTCCAGCTCCTCCGGGACGACGGGTACCCGATGTGCATTGTTCAATCTCTGAAGCATAGCCGCAATCTCGGCACGTGTAGCAGTTGCCCTAGGGTTCAGACGGTTTCCACCGTCTCCCTTGATAATGCCTGCCCCGACCATCATACCCATGGCATCCTTTGCAAAGGCGGGAACGGTGTCTTCATCGGCAAAGCCCGTCTGCGCTTCCTCCGTATCCGCAAAGGTCAGTTGCACGAAATCAAGGTATCTTGCAAGCATGGTACAAAACTCAGCGCGGGTAACATCTCCGTCGGGGTCGAACTTACCGCCGTCCTTACCGTTTACTATATCAAAACGGGATGCCCAATCGAGAGCCGTGGAATACCACGTTATTATCTGGGTGTCCTCAAATTTTGTGCTGAAGCCCTGGAACATATCGGAGTTCAGGTCAGTAGTATCCATGTCAATGAGAAACTGACGGTACAACACGGTCACCGCCATGGCACGGGACATATTGTCGGACGGAGCGAAGGTCGTGTCTGAGGTGCCGTTCATGAGACCCATAGAATACACGTATCTTACAGGCTCATACATCCACATCATCTCATTGACGTCAGCAAACGGAACTGTTTCACCAACACTCTCAGCCATTACAGGCGTTGCCATCGTAAGGATGATAAAGATAATTGCAGATAACAGTGATAAAAGCTTAGTACGTTTCATAACAGATCTCCTTTCTGTCTCAGCACATCTGAAACTTTAACACGTGATTCAGCGCTGATTAAATAATATATAAGCTTTGGGTTCTCACCCTTTCACTATATTAGACGACAAACTCGGGGAAAAGTTTCACTTTTTTCAAAAAAATTTGCATTTGAATTTAATTTGTACGGAACCGTATAAACTGAGAAGGCTGCCTTTTCCTACAGTCGGCGATACCGTGCCTGTCGCAATGGTCAACAGACAGCAGACAACTAAAACCAGGTGCACTGATACTTGTGAATTTCCCTCATTCAAAAGTTATCTTAATAAACTACGGAATGAACGATATAATGTCTTACGGTTTCCGTAACGTCACCCGCCGTTACGGTCACCTCCACCGTTACGATATCGTTTTCTTCGATAGCAAGGTACTGTAAAATCATATTCGATGCGTCATTGGGTTCAAAGCGGTAGTACTCACCGTTTAAGTGCTTAAACACAAAGTCAACTTCAACACTCAATCCATCAGATGCTGTAACTTTTCCTTTTACAGAGAAATATTGGGACTGTACGTCCCATTCGCCATTTTCCTTGCCGATATGCACGAAGAACAGGCGCTCGTACGGTGCATAGTTTCCGTCGGGCCAGATTATGATGAGCATTCTGTCCTCGTAAAAATGTACGTTAAAAAAATATCCCATTTTCTTGAAGCTTTCGGGGACGTATTGTGTGACGGATAATGATAGTCTTCCGAAAAGCACTGCTGCTTCCGCACGGGTAACTGCGGAAAGCGGCTCAAGAGTTCCCATGTCCGTGCCCTTTATCACGCCTGCACGGTAAAGCTTTTCCATGGCATCGGATGCAAAACGCGGTACATCGGCAATATCTTTAAAATTCATGGTATCAGTGACGTTTTCCTTAAGGACGAGCAGATCAAATTGCAGGTATCGGTCAAGCATAGTACAAAGCTCTGCCCTTGTAACGTATGCCTCAGGGTCGAACAAGCCATCTCCCCTGCCCCGTACAATGTCGAATTCTGCTGCCCATTTTACTGCATCGGTATACCATTTCCCCTCTTTCACATCCCTGAACGGATTTGACATATGGTCGGTGTTGACAGCGTCATAATGATTCGGTGAATAATAGCGCATCAACACCGTCACAGCCATAGCACGGGTCAATTTAGCTCCAGGCAAAAATGTGCGGGGAGCTACGCCGAGCATCAAACAGTTTGCCCTTGCTCTGTCCACGTATTCATAATACCAATCATCTTCTGTAACGTCATCAAAATATCTGAATTCGTACGCAGACACCGTCCCTGCAAGAATAGCCAGCATAAAACAGGCACACAGCAAAAGGGATGTCAGTTTCTTAACGGCAGTTTTCATGATTTTTACTCCTTTGCATATTTTGTTTTCACCTATTAGACATAATACAAAGCAAAAAACTCCCGCATTTTACGGAAGTTTTGGTGTTTTTTTCTGTTTTACCGTATGAACGTTCGAGTAAACCAATTCCCGTCAGCCGACGAATTCGCTGTTCACCTCGGTCTGCATGAATCGCGTCAGCTCATCACCCGTGAGCCCTGCGGATACGCCTATGACCGCCTTGGCATACGCACATTCCACAGTCATCCCAAGGGGCACTGCCCCCCCTGCGGCAGCGTCAAAGGCGGATGAATACTGTCCCTCTCCAAGATGAGACGGAGCAATATATACGGGTACGTCAGCGGCATCGCAACGGTGCAGAAGGGACAGTATTGATCTCTCCGAATACGGCTTTCCCGCCTCGCCGCGCTCTACGCATACCGTACCGGAGTGGTACGTGCCGTGAACTACTGCCAATGCGCCGTTAACGCTTAGTCTGTCATATCTGAGTCCTACGTATGGCTGTATCAGCATAACTCCATCGTAAGCAAGGCGTCCGTTTTTCAGCATGGCTCCTACGTTAACGTCTCCTCTTTGGGCATAAAAGCGCTCACCCATGGTGAGAGCCTTATTGAGTCCGTCGCGCATAGTGGCTTTTCTGTCGGGAACGGCACTGAAAAAGTCCTCGGAAAAGTTTGCACACTGCATAAGGCCGGCACCCATATGAAGGCGCAGATCATCGTCTGCGTTCCTGTAAGGAACATATACATTTGGTGCGATCCCCGCCATGATCAGCTCCGTTGCCGCACGGAAGTTAACGTTTGCATTGGTTTCGGGATCCATAGGCGGACGGTTGGCTGACACAAGCATTACGGGAACGGGAGTATGACACAAAAGAAGAGACAGAAACGCCGCTGTATATGCAAGAGCATCAGTTCCGTGGAGAACGATGACTCCGCTGAATTTGCTAAGGTCAAAGCTCATTATATGCTCCGCAATGCGGGACAGCTTCGGGAGAGTCATATTTTCGCTGAGAGTTCGGTAGGATGCGTCGATATCGGAATCAAAGAACAGCTCCTCCCCCAAGTGTGCATACGGCGAATCACTGTTTGTGAAATTGACGGCAATTGCCCTCTTTGCCGCACCTGACGAAAGCTTTCGCTGACCGTCAATGGATGCGGTGCCTATGGTTCCACCTGTATATACTGTCAGTATTTTTTTCACGTTGTCCTCCACTTTTGTCAATGTCTTTACTTTAGTATATAACAAACGAGAGAAAAAAACAAGAGGAACTTTGTGTATGAGCTTACCGCCTGTGCACAAAGTTCCTTTTATATTGATACTAATTCAAATATATTTACGCTTTCTCGATCTCGGAAAGAAGCACACCGCGAAGCACCTGAGGATCGCAGTTACCGCGAAGCTCCTTCATACACTTGCCGAACAAAGCCATAAGTGCCTTTTCACGGCCACCCTTATAAGCCGCAACGGATGTGGGATCTGCCGCAACCACAGCTTTTACAACGGACTCAATAAGACCTGTATCGTTGGATACTATGAAGCCCTGTGACTCAGCATACTTTTCGGGAACTATTGACGGATCGTCAAACATATCAGCAAGGATCTTACGTGCATTTGCACGGCCCACCTTACCGTCGCGAACGAGAACGATAAGCTCGCCGAGAGACTTACCGCTGAGTTTGAGCATATCGTATGTCATCTGTCTGTTATTAAGTGCGCTCATGACCTCGGAGATCATCCAGTTTGCCGCATCCTTTGCTACGCCGCAAACGCCATACGCCTCCTCAAAGCACTCACAAAGAGCAATGCTTTTTGTAAGCTGCTCGGCATCGTATTCACCGAGTCCCATTTCCGTCGTGTATTTTGCAAACTTCACCTCGGGAAGCTCGGGGAGAGTTGCCTTGATGCCATCATACCACTCGTCGTCGATAACAACGGGCATTACGTTGGGGTCGGGGAAATAGCGGTAGTCGCCTGCAGTTTCCT
>CAYYRY010000086.1:0-7093 GCA_964474245.1 uncultured Ruminococcus sp.
TATCCTCCCGAAAACGAACGGCTTGCACTACCTCCACGGCTACACACAATCCCCCGTGTCAGCCTGAACGAATGTGAAGGATCTCTTAACTAACCCATGGCATGAATCCTACAAAACGGTGGCAGATTCTAAAAAACGCCATACATTATGTTGTTCACGCCAAATATACGTTTGTTCACGCCAAAAGCTTGACAGTACCGGATAAAAATGCTATACTATAATCTCCAAATTAACAAATCGGAGGAAAAAACCATGTGTCTTATCTGTAACGTGATCGATTTAATAGGGAGAGGGGAAAATCCCTATTTCGTACGTGAGCTTGAAACCGGATACGTAGTAATCGGAAATCACCAGTATTTCCACGGTTACTCTCTGTTTCTGTGTAAAGAGCATACCACAGAGCTTTTCTATCTTGAAGACGACTTCAGAGACAAATTCATGCGTGAAATGTCAATGGTTGCCGAAGCTGTCATGATCGCTTTCGGAGCGGATAAGATGAATTATGAGCTCCTTGGGAATGAAGATTCTCATGTTCATTGGCATCTGTATCCGAGAAAGAAGGGTGACCTTGATGGTTACAGCGTGAACGGAAAAGGCGGTCCTGTTTGGTATGTACCATGGAGTGTTATGGGAGATGAAAAGTACGTCGCAACCGGTGACAAGCTTGAAGAAATGAAGAGGGCTTTGTCAAATGCTCTTGATGAAGTAATGGCTAAGAAAGGCTGAACATAGTCAAGCTTCCAAACTCTATACAAAAAAACACGGGAGGAACTCTATGAAAAAGTTCATCGAGCCCGACTATACGCGGTCTAACCTAAATATATCTGCAACGCTCACTGAGTTTTTGGGTGCTCCAAACAGACTTCCCATTCTCCCATCCGTTAGTGCAGAATTAAAACGTAACTATAAAAACATTGTATTTATCTGTTTTGACGGTCTTGGTATACATCCGCTTGAAATGAATCTTCCCGAATCCGATTTTCTCAGGCAAAATATTACTCAGACACTTCTTTCGACGTTCCCGTCCACCACAACCAATGCAACAAAATCCCTGCTGTTCAATAAATATCCTCTTGAACACGGTTGGTTTGGATGGAGTATGCACTTCAAAGAGTTAAATACAAACGTTGATATTTTCCTTAACAAAGATTCAATAACAAAAGAAGATATACTCGTTAGTAAGTCTCCTCTCGGTAATTTTGATTATTATTTTGATATGGCGAACAGTGACTATTCCGTAAATACTGTTTTTCCGCCGTATGTCGTAATTGCTCATCCCGAAAGGAACACCGCTATCAATACGCTTGAGGAATTGAGTCTTGCCGTCAAAAGTATTTGCAGCAGAGAAGGAAAACAGTTCATATACGCATATTTAGGAGAACCCGATTCTACAATGCACTTCGACGGAGTCAGCGGAACTGAAACGACACTCATTTTCAAAAGCATTTCCGATACCGTCAAAGACCTATACGATTCTCTGGATAATACTCTATTGATCATCACCGCAGACCACGGACAGGTTGATATTGAAGGTTACGTGGAATTTTATAATGATAGGGAATTAATCAGTATGTTCAAAGTACCTCCGTATATGGAAACCCGCGCTCCGGCGTTTATTGTAAAAGACGGGTATGCAGAAGACTTTGAAAAGCACTTCAAGGGACATTACAGCGATGACTTTGTTTTATACCGTTCAGAAGAGCTTGTGAAAAAAGGCTATTTCGGCGAATGGGGCGATAAGGCTCATTTATTGGGAGATTATATCGCAATAGGTACATACACACATAAGCAAGCCCTTTTCTCACCTCTCCAAACCCGCTATAAAGGACACCACACTTCCCTGACGGAAGAAATGGAAGTTCCGCTTATTATGCTGGGAAAAAATAATAAACTCATCAATAGAACGTTTTTGTAATTTCATCTTACTCAAACAGATATCTACCGTATATTATAAGGAGACGACATCATGCCATTGCCGATGGTACATTTAGGTGTAGCTTATAAAGCCGCCGAAAAGCTGAACATAACATACCTGCCTACGTTTTATCTCGCATCCATAGCACCGGACGGAATATATACCCGAGAGGGCTTCACGAGAGAACAAAAACGCAGAAACCACCTGATTCCCGAAGACAGACCGAGAAATATCGGTGACATTCTTGCGTTTTATAAGAAATACCGTAATAGTTATGACAAAGATTTTATCTTAGGCTATACACTTCACGTGCTGACCGACCACCTTTTCAACGATACGGTATATAAGGAATATCTTACCCGTTACGACAATGACCCTGCCCCTGTTCAAGACAAAACTTGGGCGTACTATAACGACACGGATATAGACGACTTTCAGCTTTTCGCATTGGTTCCGTGGAAAAACGAGGTATGGAGCGTTCTCAAGAAAAGCCGCGGTGTGGACGTTGACGGATATATTACCGCCGCAGAAGCAGAAGCATGGAGAGACAGAACCCTCTCATGGTACGACAGCGGTGAGAGCGAGCACAAGAATCCCGTGAGATACATTACGGTAGAGGATGAGCTGAACTTTATCGATAATGCGGCTGAGGAGATTTGCCGTTTGCTTGGGTGAATCTTAACCAAATATCAAAAACGGGGGGTACACCGTTATCTGCTTGTGATAACGGTGTACCCCTGTTTTTGTTAAAGTGTTGCGGCAAGGTCAGTAAAACCGCACCGCCGCGAAACCGGCACAGAATATTAATCAAAAAACATTTCAAAACCGCCGTGACTTTTTACCCATTGGGTCAGTCTAATAAATGAGGACGAAAGAAAGCGGAAAGGAGGGGGACTGATGGATAACGGTGAAAGTAGCTACCACCGTTACCTTAACGGAAACGATGATGGATTGCTTGCGATAATCGACGAATACAAAACGGGCTTGACGCTTTACATTAACGGAATAGTGGGGGATATGCACTTGGCTGAGGAGCTGATGGTGGATACCTTTACTAAGCTTGCAGTAAAAAAGCCGCGTTTCAACGGTCGCGCAGCATTCAAAACGTGGCTTTATGCCATAGGCAAGAATTTAGCCTTCGATACCCTGAAAAAAAGGAGGAACACCGTTCCTCTTGAAGAGATCGAAAACTACGTGGATGACGGGGACGGACTTGAGGAAGAGTACCTGCGTACGGAACGTAACGTTATGATAAGACGTATGCTTGACAAGCTGAAGCCTGAGCATAAAAGCGCCCTTTGGCTCGTCTATTTCGAAGACTTTTCCGTGTCTGAGGCGGCGCGGATCATGAAGACGTCCCGCAGAAGCTTTACTTGCCTGCTGTACAGAGCAAGGCAGGCATTGAAGCTACAGCTTGAAAAAGAGGGTGTTTATTATGATGAGTTCTGAGGAGATTTTGAACTCTGTTATCAAAAACAGAGACCGAATAATAAAAAAGAAACAGAAAACGAAAAAAATGATCGCGGCTATCTGCGTGTGCCTTGCCGTTACGTTAACAACGGCTTGGTATGCCGCAAGCAGGGGCGAAGAACCCTATATCCCCGGAGGAGATCTCGGTGATCCTATTGTGGGGACCGATCAAACAGGCGTTGCAGCTACAGACCCAAACGGCATTACGGAGACCGGTGAGGGGGATGCTGTTACAGATCCAAGCGAAACTACAAACAGGGGACCGATTGTCGGCGACACAGGAGACCCTCCGGGAAACACAGGCAACTACACCGAAGGTGAGTTTTACATGGGTGAGAGACAGCTTGTGTACGCTCCCGACTACTATTTTGGGACAGATATTTCAAAGCTTCCCGATACGTTGACGGTTTATACCCTTGATATGGAGTATCCTGAGTTCAGCGACGAGTCCTATGCAAATTCCGACGCACAGCTCCTTGAATTTATAGAGCTTCTGTACGGACGGGACGTTATGCTTGAGGGAAAGGATAATAAAAGCCGTCACTGGACTTGCTACTTTGACCCGAAGGATCCGTATATTGCTGCAAGAAAAAGCGGAGCTACTCTTATTAATGCCGACACAGGGTATATCTTCGTTCCCATTGACGTGACTGCCGTTGAAGATTACAGAGAAATGAGTATCGACGACGCCCTTGAATACGTAACGAAAACCGATTACTTCAAGGCAGGACTACGGTATATCGGCATTGACGAATACGATACCGTGGCACACAGAGACTACTATGGGTATACTATTAATTACAGCTTTGATTTTGTCGAGAAAGCTGAGAACGTTAAGGAGTACGTGGAAAACAGCTTGGAGCGCAGTATAAACGTAAGTGTTCAGGTTGATCCCGAAAGAGAGAGCATCAGAGTGGAGTATGAGATTAATTTACCGTCAACGTACACCGAATATGAGCTTCTTGAAACATTATCTTACGAGGAAGCCCTCGAACAAGCGAAGAGGTACGTACGCGTACCCTACTGTAATGAGGAGGACGTCAAGGTTTCGGTGAAGTACGATGAGTACCACTGGGATTACTTTGCAGGAAGCGGCGAAAGATTTTACGTACCCTATTACGTATTCTACTTTGGCTTGAAGGATGAAGAGGGTGCATATCTCAGCCACAGCAACAATGAGATTATTATGGTCAAGGGATTTAAGACTCCGCTGATACAGGAAGTTATACAGCCCGAGGAATAAGCGACATGGGGCTGTCGCATATATCGTGGGGGACGGCACATCATTATCGGTGCGGGGATGCTTGACGTTGAGGATGTGGTATATATTCAAATAGCGTACTACTGAAGCCTCTGCTTCGAGAAGTACGGATAAGTAAAAAAAATAATCGGGAGTCTCCAAGTAGAGGCTCCCGAGTGCTTTGAATAGGTACCGAATACTATTAAAACTAATCTGAATGTACGACACATTCTTATCAATACAAATAACCGCTTATATATGATTTCTGCTTGGGCAACGTATTAATCCCGTAAAATACAGTATGTTCGGAATATTCGTAGGTTATGGTTGAACTTCCTGCTGAGAGTACTTTTTTGACAAGAAAGCCATTGTCATCATATGTAAATTCCAAATTGGTTACGCCTCTGTCGCTGTTTTCCTCATCGCCTTCATACCAATGTATCGTAGCCTTTGAAGGAAATACAGTTTCGTCATACTCATATTCGATTTCATATCTGAAAGTCCAATTATCATGGATTTCTAAAATACGTGTAATATTTCCATTACTGTCATAGTAGTATTCTACAGGATCAGAGGCATTATCATCTGATGATTTCTCAGTAACCGTCATTTTTGATATATACTTCCCTTTGCTTACAGCCTCTTGATTATACTGATATTCATACAAAGTGGTATGCTTATCTGTCCCGTAATATCTCACCATGACGGTTCGATAGCCTTCTTCATTGTACTCATATGTTCTGACAGTACTACCTATATCTGTACGAATTAGTTTACCGTCATCATCGTAAGTGTATGTTCCATCATCATACGTACCTGAATATTCAGCATTGTTTTTATCTATTTCAACATATGATATAATATCACCATTGCCATTATATTCATACTTTCCGGATGATGTCTGAGGTGTATATGAAGCAGTTTGCACTTCTTTTATAAGATTTCCGTTACTGTCATAAGTGTAGTCGAAAATAATTTTTTCATAATTGGCACTCCCATTGGATTCAATTTCCGCAATTCTTTGTATAAGTTCCCCTGAATCATTGTACGAATAAGTTGTGGAATATATACCAAAGATGGGATTGGCACTTTCTAATGGCTCTATTGCTTTAATCAGCGCTCCATTGGAATCATACTCGTATGTGTACGTATATGTTCCGGTATTACCATTGCTATATATTATTTGAACCAAATTGTTGTTACTGTCATACGAATACTCATATCTTATGATTATTGGTTCAGGACCAATTTGCACAGTGGTTTCAGAAGATTTCAGAAGCCCGTTTTCATAGGTATTTTCGTATGATGAGTCGGAATGATCACCGAAAGCTGCCGGTCCATTGACTTCAACATCAACAGACTTCATTTCACCGCTTCTGTATGTTGTAATTTCAACCTCACCATATGAATCTGTTTCAGTCAATGCCATGTTCCAATTATCAGAATCATATTTGTATTCGATTGTATCAACATACAATTGAGCTGTCACACAACTTTCCTCACCGGAAAGCACGGTAAATAATTTTAGATATTCCGCACTGTTTCTATATCCGTTAAGTTTGTAAAACGCGGTATATGCTTCAGCGTATTTTCCGTCTTCAAGTAAACTCAAAGCCTGTTCATACGCAATTTCATCCGACGATAAATTGTCATTTAGCTGTTCTTGTGTTTCATTTGATACTGCATTTGAATTATCATTAATAGCAGTACCACACGAAGAAAACATTGTACATATAATAAAAAGCAATACGAAATAAAGGTTGATTTTTCTTTCAAAAATGTTGAACATAAAAGTCTCCTCCTAAAAGTGTAAATAAAGATTATTTTTATCAGGTACCATACAGCCAAAACAAAAATACAGCGCTGATAACCTGCATTATTATTCCACCGAAGATCCCTGAGTCTTCAGCACATATTTCCGAACCACTCATATATATCATGGCGTTAGTTGCAATTGCTCCGCCTACCTGAAATAACCATGCTCCCCCACAGAAGATCAATACTATGACAAACTCCAACAAATCAGAAATACTGTCAGTATAATTCTGCAGATCAAATAAGAATAAATATGAGGTATAAGCGCATATGGATGATGATATCAAAGCAAAAATCAGCTTAAAAACTCCTGTTATTGACCTATTTTTAGGTTGAAACACATTTAGCACATTAATACCTGCTAAAATTAATACTTCAATAATAAATATTACTATGGCTAAACCTGCGATAAAACCATTTAACGCACTCAATGCCTGTATTCCGAGCGCGAACACGGCAACCAAAAATACCAGTAATAATGAAGAATTGAAAAAAACGATAATCACGATTACATATACCTCATTCTTTCAGCACATAATATAATTGTATTATTGTTATATATCACTTTTGATATCTTATTCTAACATATAATTGCTTACTTTGTCAATATATAATTATAATATAAATATATATTGGAGGGTAGAAAATTGGAA
>CAYYRY010000087.1:0-7076 GCA_964474245.1 uncultured Ruminococcus sp.
GCACAGCCTACCATGAGGGAATTACCCATATTGTATCTGGCATCGCCCATGTATACGAACTTTTTCCCATTCAGCTCCCCGCAATGCTCACGGATAGTGAGGAAATCGGCAAGGATCTGTGTGGGGTGGAACTCGTTTGTGAGTCCGTTCCATACAGGAACACCTGCATATTTCGCCAGTGCCTCAACTCTCTCCTGTCCATATCCGCGGTATTCGATACCGTCATACATACGGCCGAGAACGCGTGCAGTGTCGGCGATGCTCTCTTTCTTGCCTATCTGAGAACCCGAGGGATCAAGATAGGTGGGATGCATACCGAGATCAGCGGCTGCTACTTCGAAGGCGCAGCGGGTACGTGTGCTGGACTTTTCAAAGATGAGCGCGATGCTCTTGCCTTCACAAAGGCGATGTGCGATTCCTGCCTTTTTCTGCGCTTTAAGCGTAGCGGCAAGGTCTATAAGATAGCTTATCTCTTCCGGGGTAAAATCGAGGAGCTTGAGAAAGCTTCTTCCTTTTAAGTTTATCATTACGATACTCCTTTATTATCTATTCTGTCACAAGGACTCTTCAAAAGCGGCGCCGTTCATCCGCAGCAAGTTATGCGTCTGCCTATATTGGGTTTGTCCCTGCTTGCAAGTCCTTACTCAGCACAGGCGGAAACGATTATCTTCATGGCTTCCGCAAGTATATTCATTGGGATATTCAGTGCAGGAAGAAGTCGCACTTTATCCTTTGCTGTAAGGCAAAGTACGCCTTTTTCAAGGCACGCGGCAACCACGTCCTTAGCAGACTTCACGGTCTTGATACCAAGCATCAGACCCTTACCGCTTACAGATACCACACCACTCTTACCTGCAAGAGCTGATCTGATATACTCACTTTTGTTTTCGACGTCTGCCAAAAAGCCTTCATCAAGTCTTTTAATAACGCTGAGGGCACCGGCACAGCACACGGGATTTCCACCGTATGTGGAGCCGTGGTCACCCGGACGGAGCACATTTTCAACCCTCTCTCCAAGAAGTGCTGCTCCGATCGGCAGACCGCCGCCGAGTCCCTTTGCCGTGGATACGATATCGGGTTTGATACCGTAATTCATGTATGCGTAAAGCTTACCGCATCTTCCGTTACCGGTCTGAACCTCGTCAACTGCGAGGAGAACATTATATTTATCCGCAAGGCAGGCGAGTCCCCTGACGAACTCATGTGAAAGCGGAATAACGCCGCCCTCTCCCTGTACGCACTCGAACATGACCGCACAGACCTTGTGATCTTTCAGCAGTGTTTCAACATCAGCGAGATTATCCGCCTCAGCATGGACGAATCCGGGGGTCATGGGACCGAAGTGTTCGTGGTAGTGATCCTGACCGGTAGCTGAAAGGGTAGTCACAGTCCTTCCGTGGAAGCTGTTTTTCAGAGTGATTATCGTAGAGTACTCAACACCTTTATTCTCCTCACCCCATTTGCGTGCAACCTTGATTACACACTCGTTAGCCTCAGCACCGGAATTACCGAAGAACACCTTCTTCATTCCAGTTCTCTCACAAAGCTCCTTTGCAAGCGCGGCGCAAGGCTCGGTATAGTAGAGGTTGGATGTATGCTGTACCATCGAAAGCTGACGTGTCACAGCCTCCACCCATACAGGGTCAGCCACACCGAATGTATTTACGGCAATACCTGTTCCCATATCGATGTATCTTTTGCCGTCCGTACCGTAGAGAACACTTCCCTCTCCGCGTTCTATTTCCACGGGGAATCTGCCGTAAGTCCCCGCAACGTAAGTTTTATCTGTCTCGATAATATAGCTCATAAATTCTCCATTCAGCCCACGGCTGCATTAATAGAATATTGTAATACGCATATACCATGCGAAATTACTGCTTAATACTTCTGTCTGTCGATTCCCGTAACCAGTGTTCCCGCACCCTCGTTGGTGAGAAGCTCCATGAGGATGGAATGGGAAACTCTGCCGTCCATGATGGTGACGTTCTTTACTCCCTTGTTGATCGCCTCGATACAGCAGTTGACCTTGGGGATCATGCCGCCTGAGATGATCTCACTTTCGGAAAGCATTTCCGCTTCCTCAACGGTGAGAGTGGAAATAAGCGTGGACGGGTCATCCTTATCACGGAGGATTCCCGCAATATCGGTCATCATGATGAGACGCTCCGCACCCATTGCCGCCGCAATATATGCCGCCGCTGTATCGCCGTTTATATTATAGGTGTTTCCCGCCTTGTCACATCCTACAGTTGAGATTACGGGAATGTATCCCTTCTCAAGAAGGTCAGTAACGGGAGCTATGTTAATTTTTGTTATTCTTCCCACGTAGCCGAGAGCCTCGTTCTTTGCCTCTGCTTCAATGAGTCTGCCGTCCATACCGGAGATTCCCATAGCCTTACCGCCATTCATTTCGAGAAGGTTTACAAGGGTCTTGTTGACCTTACCTGCAAGAACCATCTGTACGATATCCATGGTCTCACGGTCAGTAACACGAAGTCCGTCAACGAAAACGGGTTTCTTGCCGAGCTTGTCCATTACGTCGCTGATCTCAGGACCGCCGCCGTGGACAAGGACTATCTTGATTCCGATAAGCCAAAGGAGAACGATATCCTCCATTACCTGCTGCTTCAAAGTCTCATTGATCATGGCGTTTCCGCCGTACTTCACAACGACGGTTTTGCCGTTGAACTTCTGTATATAAGGGAGAGCCTGGGTCAGAACCTCAGCTCTGTCGTGATTTGTAAAATTGATTTCCATATCTCGTCTCGTTTTCTTTTTAAGTTCTGTAGTCTCCGTTGATCTTGACGTAATCATAGGTAAGATCGCATCCCCATGCGGTTGAATCAAAGTCACCGTCGTTGAGTGCAACGATTATCTCGATCTCACGGCAGAGAAGGATCTCCTTTGCTATCTTCTCGGAGAAATCAACCCCTGCGCCGTCCTTGCACACAAGGATCTCGCCTGCCTCGGAACGGAAGGACACGTCGATCTTGTTTACGTCAACCTGTGCACCGCTGTAGCCGATGGCACAAAGCACACGTCCCCAGTTGGCATCCGCACCGAACATAGCCGCCTTGAGAAGGCTGGAGCAGATAACGCTCTTGGCAACACACTTTGCAGTATCCACGTCACGGGCACCGCTGACCTTACACTCAAGGAGCTTCGTCGCACCCTCTCCGTCTCCCGCTATCATACGGCAAAGGCCCACGGTAACGGTGTTGAGCGCCTTCATGAACGTATTGAACGCTTCACCGCTTGACGTGATCTCACGGTTACCGGCCTCACCGTTTGCAAGAATAGCCACCATATCATTGGTGGATGTGTCACCGTCTACACTGACCATGTTGAAGGTATCCTTGATATCGCTTGAAAGAGCCCTTCTCAGCATATCGGAGGAGATGGAAACGTCCGTGGTGATGAACACCAGCATGGTTGCCATGTTGGGATGGATCATACCGCTTCCCTTGGCAATACCGCCGATGCGGCAAAGCTTGCCGTCAAGCTCAAATTCTACAGCAACCTCCTTAGATACGGTATCTGTGGTCATGATAGCCTCAGCCGCATCTGCGCCGCCGTCATAAGAAATACTGTCTGCAAGAGCAGGGAGCGCCGCCGCAATGGGCTCTGTTGAAAGTCTCTGACCGATAACTCCGGTGGAAGCAACGATAACGTCACCTGCATCACAGCCAACAGCATCAGCGGTAAGAGCACACATTCTGCGTGCGACCTCAATGCCGTCTGCATTACAGGTGTTTGCGTTTCCGCTGTTGCAGATTACAGCCTTAGCCAGACCGTTTGAAATATTTTCTTTAGTCACCGTGAGGGGAGCACCCTTCACGAGATTGGTGGTATATACTGCGGCAGCCTTTGCCACGCTGTCGCTGAGGATCAGTGCAAGATCCTTCTTGGTGCGGTTTTTGCGAATGCCGCAATGGATACCGCCAGCCTTGAATCCCTTTGCCGCACATACACCGCCGTGGATAAATTTCATATCATTCATACTATTCTTCCTTTTCACTCTCCGAGCACCGCCAGGTACTCTTGTCACATCTTTTATACGATAAGTCCCAGAGTCTCGTCTACTCCGAGGGAAATATTCATGTTCTGTATAGCCGCACCTGATGCACCCTTGCCGAGGTTGTCAAACAACGCAGTGACAGTTGTCTGTTCCTCGTGTCCGCACACGATAAGTCTCATGCTGTCCCGTCCCGCGAAAGTTGAAGCGTAGATCACGCTTTCGTCCCCACCGATGGGTGCAACGCTGACAAGTCTCTGTCCCGCATATTGGTCCGTAAGGCACTCGTGTACCGTTTTTGCGGAATATCCGGGTAAGAGGATCGTTGTAGCCATTCCGGAGTGGAAGTCTCCCAGAATGGGAGAGAACACGGGAGCCTTCTCGAGGGAGCATATCTTCTTCATCTCGGGAATGTGCTTATGGGTAAGAGTCGTTCCGTAAATGCGATGACTTTCGTGACGCACGTCACGTTTTTCGTCCTCGTATTCAGCGATGAGCGCCTTACCTCCGCCGCTGTAGCCCGTGAGGGAATACGCGGTAAGGGGGGAGTCTGCAGGGATAAGTCCTGTGGTAACGAGAGGATAAACGGACGCGATAAATCCGCTGGCATGGCATCCCGGATTTGCGATCCTCTTAGAGCTTGCCACACCCGCACGGTGAGAATCCGACAGTTCGGCAAATCCGTATGCCCATGAGTCATTGGTACGGTGAGCCGTTGAAGTATCGATAATCACTGTGTTTTCATTGTCAACAAGAGACACAGCCTCCACAGCCGCCTTATCCGGCAAACAAAGGAATGCAATATCCGCGGCGTTCAGCGCCTCGCGTCTCGCTTCCGTATCTTTTCTTATTTTATCGGGAAGGGTGACCACTTCAATGTCGCGTCTGTCCGCAAGTCTCTCGTGGATACGAAGGCCCGTGGTTCCCGCACTGCCGTCTATAAATACTTTTTTCATTTGCTAAGTTCCTCTCTGACGTATGCGATCTGACGCTCAACGGATGAAACGGAGGTTCCGCCCTCGCTGATCCTCTTCTCAACGCAAGCCAAAAGATCAATTGCCGCATACACCTCTTCGTCAAACAACCCGGAATATCCCCTATACACCTCAAGTGGAAGTTCCTCAAGAACCGTGCCGTTCTCTATGCAGTACGCCACTATCTGTCCCGAGATCTTATAAGCGGAACGGAAAGGCAGTCCCTTCTTCACGAGATAGTCCGCAAGATCGGTGGCATTGATGAAGCCGCGCTGAGCAGCACGCATCATCTCGCTTCTGTTCGCAGTCATGGTGCGGATCATGGGAACAAACACCTTAAGACACATTTTTACAGTTTCAACTGCATCGAATATGCTCTCCTTATCCTCCTGCATATCCTTGTTGTAAGCAAGGGGCAGACCCTTAAGCGCCGTAAGCAGAGCCATAAGATCACCGTACACTCTGCCCGTCTTACCCCTGACAAGCTCAGCCATATCTGGGTTCTTCTTCTGAGGCATGATGGACGATCCGGTAGTAAAGGAATCGGAAAGCTTAACGAAGCGGAATTCCCAGCTTGACCAGAGTATGATCTCCTCGGAGAAGCGTGAAAGATGCATCATGAGAGTTGCAATATCAGAAGCAAGCTCCACACAGAAGTCTCTGTCGGATACGCCGTCGATGCTGTTCATGCAGATACCGTCAAAGCCGAGGTGCTCTGCCTCGAAACGTCTGTCTGTGTCATAGGTGGTTCCAGCAAGGGCACAGCTTCCGATGGGCGACATATTCATTCTCGCTCTGCAATCGGAAAGTCTTCCGAGGTCGCGGAGAAGCATCATGGCATAAGCCATAAGGTGGTGTCCGAAGGTGATTGGCTGTGCTCTCTGAAGATGAGTGTAGCCGGGTACAATGGCGTCACGGTACTCTTCAGCCTTATCGGCAACCGCATGAGCAAGCTCCTTAACGAGAGAGGTTATCTCATCGATCTCGTCTCTCAGATACATACGGATGTCCAGCGCAACCTGGTCGTTTCTGCTTCTTGCGGTGTGAAGCTTCTTACCCACATCGCCGACTCTTTCGGTCAGCACCTGTTCAACGAACATATGTATGTCCTCAGCGCTCATGTCAAACTCAAGAGTGCCGGAATCAAGGTCTTCAAGGATGGAAGCAAGTCCGGAAACAAGAACGTCTGCCTCAGCATCCGTTATGATACCCTTCAGCGCAAGCATCTGCGCGTGTGCCATGCTTCCCGTAATATCCTGTCTGTACATTTTAGAATCAAAGCGGATGGAAGAATTGAAATCGTCCGCAATACTGTCAGTCACGCCGGAGGTAACTCCTGCCCACATTTTAGCCATTACTAAGTCTCCAATCTGCCGCGCCTGCTTTGCACGGCAATTTAAGTTTACGTGCTGTGAGAATGATCTGAAGCCGATGCACTCTGTCAAGAAGCACAGATTTCGTAATCACGCCCGTTTGGAACATTTTTAAGTGCTCACGAAAGCCCATAAAAACATCACAAATCAATAACAAGCGGTACAGCATCTCTAAAAAAAACGCATGAATATTTATGCAAAATTCGCACCGACAAAAACCGTCAAAATACCACAACATCCGTCCCACGGCAACGCTGTCGCGGGACGGACTATGTTATTGTTTTGTCAGTATCTCACGTGAGAATCACTTACTCTTCTTTTCAGCCAGAGCATCAACGGTAGCCTGTACCTTGATGGGAAGGCCGAAGAGGTTGATGAATCCCGTAGCGTCGGTCTGATCGTAATCGCTCTCGCCGAAGGTAGCAAGCTCCTCGCTGTAGAGAGAATTTTCACTCCATACGCCTGCATTGATCATGTTACCCTTGTAGAGCTTAAGTCTGACCTTACCGTTTACGCGCTCCTGAGTCTTGTCGACGAATGCGGAGAGAGCCTCTCTGAGGGGTGTGAACCACTGACCGTTGTAAACAAGCTCTGCGAAGGTAACGGAAAGCTTCTGCTTTTCGTGCATGGTATACTTATCGAGACATACGGACTCAAGAACGGAGTGAGCCTTGTAAAGGATAGTTCCGCCGGGAGTCTCATATACGCCGCGGC